>NZ_JAGUUD010000211.1:0-7211 GCF_020177535.1 Paraburkholderia sp. XV
GGTGCCGCCCCGCACAGGGGCGACGCCTGAAGCGAGCTAACAATTCGCGGATGCCAGCGAAAGCAAAAGCAAAAGCAAACCGCGGATGCCAGCGAAAAAGGCAAATGCCCAGTGCAAAAAGCAAAAACCAAAAGGCAAAAACCAAAAAGCAAAAAAACCTCAATCCTCCGTGTACACCACACGATACGGCATCCGAATCTTCTCCCACTCAGCCGCCTCCTGAATGAGGCTATAGTCCGTCAGCGGATTATTCGCAACCCACGACTGCGGCAACCGCACCTCATACCCGCCATTCGCCTCAGCGACAGTAATCCCGGGCAGCCCGGCATCCGCCCGACGCCGGCAAAACAGCGCCGCGAGCCGCAGACAGAACAACAAATCCCACTCGACATCCCGCGTCTGCGCAAGCTTGCCGAGCTTACCGGCATGACCCACGACGAGCGCCGCAAGCCGCGCCTGATCAGTGCGCGAAAAACCCGGCATGTCCGCATTGCTCGCGATATAAGCCGAATGCTTGTGATACGCACTGTGCGAAATCGACAGCCCGATCTCATGCAGCGCAGCCGCCCACCCAAGGAACATGCGGTTCTCTTCACGCACCTCGGCATCCGGCTCTTCGAGCTGATCATAGAAGCGCACCGCGAGTTCGCCGATACGTGCCGCCTGCTCGCGATCCACGCCATAGCGCCGCATAAAGCCTTCGACCGTAACCGTACGCATGTCCTGATGCTGCGAACGCCCCAGCAGGTCGTACAACACGCCAAGCCGCAGCGCGCCGTCCGTCGTATCGACGTATTCGACGCCAAGCTCGTCGAACACCGCAATCATGATCGACAGGCCGCCCGCCAGCACGGGCACACGGTCCGGCTTCAGCGCCACCAGCTTGAGCCGGTTGACGTTCTCCGCCTTGATCAGCGCACGCTTCAAACGCTCGAGGCCGCCGCGCGAAATACCGTGCGTGATGCCCTGATCATTGAAACCGTTAGCCTCAACCAGTTCGGCAAGCGCGCGCGCCGTGCCCGACGAACCGATGCCCTGGTCCCAGCCCTCGGCCCGGTAGTCGGCCGAAATGATCTGGATCTCGCGCGACGCCGCGAGCTCGGCCTGACGCATCGTGTATTCGTCGACATTGCCCGCCGGGAAGAACTGCCGGCTGTGACTCACGCAGCCGATGTACAGGCTTTCCATTCGAATCGGCGTGTAGTGCGAGCCGATGATGAATTCCGTCGACCCCCCGCCGATATCGACGACAAGCCGCTTGCCCGCGCTCGCCGGAACCGAATGCGCAGCGCCCGCATAGATCAGTCGCGCTTCTTCGCGGCCCGCGATCACTTCGATCGGGAAGCCGAGCGCCGCTTCCGCTTCGCCCAGAAATTCCTGCGCATTCTTCGCGACGCGCAGCGTGTTGGTGGCGACCGCGCGCACATGATCGGGATGGAAATCGCGCAGACGTTCGCCGAAGCGTTTCAGCGCGTCCCAGCCGCGCTCCTGCGAAGCACGGTCGAGCATTTTTTCGCGCGACAGGCCCGCGCCGAGCCGCACGGGTTCGCGCAGCGCGTCGACCTGATAGATCTGGCTGCCCGCTTCGGTTTCCTCGACACGGCCCACGATCAGGCGGAAGCTGTTCGAGCCGAGATCGACGGCGGCAAGGAGTGGCGGAGTATTGACCATCGGGTGTGAGGACCTCGTGCGCGAGGGGAAAGCACCCATGCGGGGAGCCTTTGCTGGCGCGCTGTTCGAAAGCGCCATTTTAAGCGTACTCGTCATTACGCTGTCACCTCCACCATTGTCGAGCGATATCGTCACACATGGGTGCGTCATATTTACGACACGACGCGGCAAAAGCGTAAAATCATGACAAAAGCCATTTCATGCAACTGTCATCATACTGTGAGAATTTCCGAGCGTCCTTTCGAGTCAACTCCCGACATTTCATTCTCACCGCCGATGTCCAACCGCTACCCTCTTCTGAACCGCGAGCTGGGCATTCTGGGGTTCAACGAACGCGTGCTCGCGCAGGCCGCTGACCCTGCTGTACCGCTCCTCGAACGCTTGCGTTTCATCTGCATCACCAGCAGCAATCTCGACGAATTCTTCGAAGTCCGCATGGCCGGTCTTCAGGAACAGATGCGCGACAACCCGGGCGCGCTGTCGCCCGACGGCATGTCGTTGCAGCATTGCTACGACCTCGTTGTCGAGCGCGCGCAGAAGCTCGTGCATCGACAGTACACGATGCTGCAGGACACCGTGCTGCCCGCACTGGAAGACGAAGGCATCTATTTTCACGGCACGGAAGCCTGGAACGAAGCGCAGACGCAATGGGCGCGCGAGTACTTCCTCGATGAGCTGCTGCCCGTCCTGACGCCGATCGGCCTCGATCCCGCGCATCCGTTTCCGCGTGTGCTGAACAAGAGCCTGAACTTCGTCGTCGAACTGGAAGGCAAAGATGCATTCGGCCGTCAGGCCGTGATGGGCATCGTGCAGGCGCCGCGCGCGCTGCCGCGCCTCGTGCGCATGCCGCAAGAACTGTCCGGCTATCCGCATGGCTTCGTGCTGCTCAGTTCGCTGCTGCAACGGTTTGTCGGCGAGCTGTTTCCTAATCTCGCCGTACGCAGCTGCAACCAGTTCCGCATTACGCGCAACAGCGAGCTGTTCGTCGACGAAGACGAAATCACCAACCTGCGCGTCGCGCTGCAGGGCGAACTGCCCGCGCGGCATCTCGGCAATGCGGTGCGGCTCGAGATGTCGGCGGGAACGCCCCCGCATCTGATGCAGCGCCTGCTCGACGAAAGCGGCTTGTCGCAGAAGGACTGCTACTTCGTCGATGGCCCGGTGAACCTCGTGCGGCTGATGCAGTTGCCCGAGATGGTCGACCGGCCCGATCTGAAGTTCGTCCCGCATATTCCCGCGACGCCGCCGCAGATCGCCAACAGCGCGAGCCTGTTCGACGTGATCGATCAGGGCGACGTGCTGCTGCATCATCCGTACGAGAGTTTCCAGCCGGTGCTCGAACTCTTGCTGCAGGCCGCGAAGGACCCGAATGTCGTTGCGATCAAGCAGACCATTTATCGCACGGGCACCGATTCGCCGCTGATGGATGCGCTGATGCAGGCCGCCCGCAATGGCAAGGAAGTGACGGTCGTCGTGGAGTTGCTTGCGCGCTTCGACGAAGAGACGAACATCAACTGGGCATCGCAACTCGAAGCCGTCGGCGCGCATGTCGTGTACGGCGTGGTCGGCCACAAGTGCCACGCGAAGATGATGCTGATCGTGCGCCGCGTGTCGGAAGGCGGCAAGTCGATTCTCAAGCGCTACGCGCATCTCGGCACGGGTAACTATCATCCGCGCACTGCGCGTCTCTACACCGACTTCGGCCTGATGACGGCCGATCAGAAGATCTGCGAAGACGTGCACCACGTGTTCCAGCAATTGACGGGCATCGGCGGCGAGTTGCCGTTGCACGAGTTGTGGCAGTCGCCGTTCTCGCTGCATCCGCGGCTCGTCGAGTCGATTCGCGCTGAAGCCGAGCATGCGCGCGCGGGCAAGCGCGCGCGGATCGTCGCGAAGATGAACGCGCTGCTGGAGCCGACCGTTATTGCGGAGCTGTACGAGGCATCGCAGGCGGGCGTAAAGATCGATCTGATCGTGCGGGGCGTGTGCGCATTGCAGCCGGGCGTCGAAGGGCTGTCGGAGAACATTACCGTGCGCTCGATCGTCGGGCGGTTCCTCGAGCATCACCGTATCTTCTATTTCCATGACGACGGCCGCGAGCAGGTTTATCTGTCGAGCGCCGACTGGATGGATCGGAATTTCTTCCGCCGCGTCGAAGTCGCGTTTCCGATCAATAACCGGCGGTTGAAGCGCCGCGTGATTGCGGAAGGGCTGTCGGCGTTTCTCGGCGACAACCAGGCCGCCTGGTTGATGCAGAGCGATGGGCACTATCGGCGGCGCAGGCCGGGGAAATCGTCGCGCAATGCGCAGATGAGCTTGCTGACGAAGTTCTGCTCCTAAGTTCCCCTCTTCCGAATACAGACACCCCAGATGTCGGTGACGACGCTGGGGTGTTTTCTTTGGACCTTCTGCCGCGCTCTGTCAATAAATCAGACAAATACAGAATCTCCCGAATAGATTAAGAGTTGTCTCATTAATCTCCGGGCTCATCTCAAATAAATTTAGAGACATCGAAACGAGCTCGTCGCTGGTTCACGGAATGCCCCGAAAACCCACGAGCACTCGACATCGACGGCTATCGAGATAGCAGCAGATCCATGCACGCATGTGCGGAATCGCTTTGTTCGCAAATCTCAAAACGATAGATCGTTATCCTAAATTTATTTGATGACGAGTTTTCCATGAATAAGACCTACCGAATTGTGTGGTGCGCAAAGACGGCTACGTTCATCGCCGCGGCCGAAACCGCCCGAGCCAAGGGCAAATCGGCCCGTAGCGGCGCGCGTGCGCTGAGCTGCGCCGTGCTGCTGACGCTCGGCGGCGTGGCGGGTGCAGCGCACGCAGGCGCGCTGGACGGTGGCTCGACGGCCAGCGGACTCGCGACTGACATCGCGTACGGCAACGGCGCCAAAACGACGAATGCAGCAGGTGGTAAGGCGGCTGTGGCGATTGGCCAGAACGCTTCGGCAAACAACCTCTCCGGCGCGACGCCGAACGCTGACGGCACGGTCGCCGTCGGTGACTCGGCCAATGCAACGGATGGCGGCGTGGCCGTGGGCGGCGCGAGCTACGCAGGCTCGATGGCGACGGCGGTAGGCGCTGGCGCGACGGCCGCGACGGCCAATTCGGTCGCGCTGGGTTCGAACTCGGTGGCAAACTCGACCACGCTCGGCACGGCTGGCTTTGCGCCCGTCGGCGGCACGGCGATCTCGGCAGCGACGGCAGCGGGCGAAGTGTCCATTGGCAAGGCGGGTGCAGAGCGTCGCATCACAAACGTGGCTGCGGGTTTGAACGGGACAGACGCGGTGAACGTGAGCCAGCTGATGGCGGAAGATGCGAAGATCAATAACATCAGCAGCGACGTGAGCAATGTTAGTCGCTACTTCAAAGCAGGCGGCACCAATTCCGGTACGGACGACTCGCAGATCATGGGTGTCGGAGACATCGCAATCGGCGCCGGCGCCAAGGTGACCGGCTTTGTAACCGGCCCCAATTCGACTGTGGTCATTGGCTACCAGGCGACTTCAGGAATAGCCGCCGTGGCGTTGGGTTCATATGCGATCGCTTCGGACGGGAGTACGGCAATCGGCCGTAGGTCCGAGGCCGACGGCTACTATTCTTCCGCGCTGGGAGGGCGGTCAGTTGCAACCGCAGATTCCTCGGTAGCGCTCGGCGCTCGCTCGCTTGCCGATCGTGCCAATACCGTCTCGGTGGGCGCGGCGAGGTCGTTCACCACCTCGGACGGTGTCGTACAGACTGCCATCACGCGTCAGATCGTCAACATGGCCGCCGGTACGCAAGGCAACGACGCTGTGAACCTCTCCCAGCTCTCCCCGGTGGTAAATGCGCTCGGCGGCGGCGCGTCCATCGACACCACCACGGGTGCGGTCACGGGCCCGACGTATGTAACAGGCGGAAGCACCTTCAGCAACGTGGGTGGCGCAATCAGCAACATCGATGCACGCACCACGCAAAACGCGAGCGACATCTCCAACATCGACGCACGCACCACGCAGAACTCGAGCGACATCACCAACCTGACCACGGCGATCAACAGCGGCGGCGTCGGCCTCGTTCAGCAAGACGCGACCACACGCAACATCACGGTCGCGAAGGCAGCCGACGGCACGATCGTCGACTTCACCGGCGCGGCGGGCGCGCGCATGCTGACAGGTTTGCTCGCTGGCGACGTGAGCGCATCCAGCGCCGATGCCGTCAACGGCTCACAACTCTTCAACGTCGCGAGTTCGACGGCTAGCGCGATCGGCGGTGGCTCGACCGTCAACCGCGACGGCTCGATCTCCCTACCCAGCTACGTGATCGGCGGCATCACGATGAGCAGCATCGGCGGCGCGATCACGAATATCGATGCCCGTACCACGCAGAACGCGTCGGACATCAGCAGCATCAACGCCGCGTTGAGCAACATCACCATCGGCGGTGCAGCGAGCAACAAGTATTTCCACACGAACTCGGTGCTGACGGATTCGCAGGCGACGGGTAGCGATGCCGTGGCGATCGGCGGCGCCGCTGTCGCAACGGCCGCCAACTCGGTGGCACTAGGCTCGAACTCGGTGGCGGACCGTGCGGGCTCGGTGTCCGTGGGCTCGACGGGTGCTGAGCGGCAGATCACGAACGTGGCGGCGGGTACGGCCGACACCGACGCCGTGAACGTTGCCCAGATGAACTCGGCGCTCGCCAACGTGACGAACATCGCGATGAACGCAGCCTCGGGCAGCCCGACGTTCGCCACGAATGGCGACGGCAGCGCGCAAGCGGCCAAGGCAACGGGCCACCACGCGACGGCGATGGGTTCGAATGCGCAAGCGTCGGCGGATAACTCGGTCGCGCTGGGTGCGGACTCGGTCGCGGATCGGGAGAATACGGTGTCGATCGGATCGAAAGGCAAGGAGCGTCAGATCACCAATGTCGCCGCCGGCACGCAGGGCACGGATGCCGTCAATGTCGACCAGTTGAACGAGACGGTCGCGGGCGCGGTGGGTAATCTGCCGGCAGGCATGAGCGCCAAGGACTACACCGACCAGCGTTTCAACTCGATGCAGAACACCGTCAACCAGGTCGCGAAAAACTCGTACGCCGGTGTGGCCGCCGCAATGGCCATGCCGAACATGACGCCTTCGCAGCCGGGCAACACGGTTGTCGCTGCAGGTGCCGGCTCGTACAAGAGCGGAGCGGCGCTGGGTGTCGGCGCGACCTACCGCTCGCGGAACAGCAAGTGGCTGGTCAATGGTGCAGTGTCGGTGACGTCGACGGGCGATGCAGGGGTTCGCGCTCAGGTTGGGTATGAGTTCTGATCCGAATGCGTCGGATGAGCGCTGGGGGTTCCAGGCGCTGATGTTCCGGTAGTACGAAGCCCGGTTTGCTGGTGACAGTGAGCCGGGCTTTTTTGTTGTTGGGCACGGTTTTTTGTCTGCGACGCTGTTCGGTTTTTTTTGGATTTTCGCTGGCATCCGCGTTATGCCTTCGTGCTTCACGCGTCGCCCCTGTGCGGGGCGGCACCTACTTTTCTTTGCCGCCGC
>NZ_JAGUUD010000212.1:0-6969 GCF_020177535.1 Paraburkholderia sp. XV
TTGCGGCGGCAAAGAAAAGTAGGTGCCGCCCCGCACAGGGGCGACGCATGAAGCACGATAACGTAGCGCGGATGCCAGCGAAAAAGCAAGCGCGCAAGGGACGACGCGTGAAGCGAGCTAACGTAACGCGGATGCCAGCGCAAAGGCAAGCGCACAGGGACGACGCCTAAAGCACGCTAACGTCACGCGGATGCCAAAGCAAAGACGAGCACACCAAACAGCGCCACGCGAACCACGAAGACCTCCAGCGGCAAGCTGTGTGTACGCCCTCGCGCCGCGATAAGCACCAACCAATAAGCACCACTTCAATTCAAAACCCGCGAGCCACCGCATTCAAATCCCCGGCGGCATCGCCGCCAACCGCCCCGCTGACATCTGCAATCCGTCGAAGATACGTTGCGCCACGCGCTCAGGAAAACCTTTTGGCAACGCCGCCGCGACCGTTTCAATTGCCCCCGGCGTTGCATCGATCAATCGACCCATCAGCGACTCAGCGTCAGGACCATAGAAACACCGCGACGCCATCGCGTTGAAATTGCGTCGCTGGATGTCCTTCATCAGATAGTGCCGGTTCTTACCGGCCACCGCCATCGCAAGCTTCGCCTTATGCCACGACCATTGATTGCCGCCGTCACCTTCAACCGGCCAGATCGACATGATGTCGTACAGCGGCGTCAGCGCATAACGCCCGCCCGGCAGCAAATGAATGCTGAAGTTCTTCGCGTGACCGTCCGGCGCGGCAAGCATCCAGAACAGAATCTGCGCGCTCAGAAAGGTCTCGAGGTCGGCGTCGGGCCGCTCCGACTGACGCAGCACGCCCGCAATGTCGATCATGCCAGGACCGCCATCCGCTTCATAGCGCTGATGCGACGGCTTGCCAAGCACCTGGCAGAAATCTTCCTGCGGCAGACGCAAGATCCATTGCTTCGACGGATGAAGCCGGCGGTCAAAGCGTTCCACAGCCAGCACCTTCTGCTCGCCAAACCGCAGGATGTCGGCATTCGGCGCGGGCAAGCCGAACGCCCGGAACAGCGCGAGACAGAGCCACTCGTTTTCAACGGACGTCGTCCAGTCAGCCTTCTTGTTGCCGACGAGTCCTAACGGCAACTTGAAGATGTGCGTCGTGGGCGTCGCGCCGTGAGGGCGCATCCACTTTTTCCTGTGCCACAGAAACGCAGTCTTTTCCTGCGCGCCCGCAAGCGAGATACGAAAGTCGTCGTATTCGTCGTCCCGCCCCGCCCCCGGACCGCCCGACGCCACCGTGCGCGCAAGCATCTCCCCAATCTCGTCATCCGACATCGGCGTGCCTTCGATACGGTCGAATCCCTCCGGCTGCGCATCCTCGGCAAGCAGTTGCGCCGCGCCCACGCAATCGCGGCCAATCGCTTCGAGCAGGTCGAAAGCGTCGGCCGTGGCCGTCCGGAAACGCGTGGCAAGACGCCGGCGGATCGGCTCGCTGTCAGGCAGCAGGTTGTCGAAGTAGTTGCGCACGCGCTCGCCGCGCAACGGCGCATCGTCGATCCCGAACGGCAGCGAAAGCGACAGCGGCCTCCCGGCAGGCGAGGCCATCCAGTCGCGGTCGTACTGAAACTCCATGTCGCCGCGCGATGGAATGCGCCACGTGCCCACGCGCAGACCATTGGTCCACACCGAAAGCGCGCGCGCATGAGACGGACGGCCCATGGCTACCAGTCCTCCTGGCCCGGCGCCGCGCTGGCGGCCCGCGTCTGCACGCTCAGCTCGAGGCCGTACATGGCCAGCAACGCGAAAAGCTGCTCCGATGTGATCGAGTCGGGATTGAGCTCCATCGCCGAGAGCCGGCTTTGGCTCAAGCCCACCCGCGACGCGGCCTGAGCCTGCGAAAGCCCTTTCGCCCGCCTTGCAGTGCGCAGGATCTGGCCAAGCTGGTGCGGATTGAGCAAGGTGCGTTTCATCGCGGGATGCCTGTATGGGTCACCTGTCTGGCAGGTAAATGTATTTTACGCGTATGACGGGTATTTGCAAATTAGTTGTGTGGCGGGTAAAGGGGCGCTAACGGGGGGCACTACCGGCAGCATATCGCGGAGGTTCATGTTTTCCGCCGCGCCGCCGATATACAAGTGACCGGGAACCGCATGCTTTGCGCCCCGTGCAACCCACAGAGCCAGGTGATGGACCAACAATCGAATGAAGCGCGCACGACCCTGACCAGTTCGAACCAGTTCGAGCTGCTCCTTTTCAGGCTCGGCACCGTGCCGGGCGACAGCGCGCACGAGCTATACGGCATCAACGTGTTCAAGGTCCGCGAAATTCTCACGATGCCCGTCATCACGCCCATCGTTGGCGCGTCCCGTTGCGTGATGGGCGCGGTCAACATTCGCGGGCAGATCATCCCGGTGGTGAACCTGCCGCAGCTTATGGGCTGCGAGCCCACGCGCGGCCTGAACATCCTGCTCGTTACCGAGTTCGCCCGCACGACGCAGGGTTTCGCCGTGCAGGATGTGGACGACATCGTGCGACTGGACTGGAATCAGGTGCTTCCGGCCGAAGCGGCGGCGGCCGGGTCGGGGCTCGTTACCAGCATCGCAAGGATCGACGGCAACACGGGGGATTCGCGTCTGGCTCAAGTGGTCGACGTCGAGCAGGTGTTGCGTGACGTGCTTCCAGCGCATCAGCCGGAGTCTGCGGCCCCGGAAACCGCCGCGTTTCAGGTGCCGCCGGGCACCCGAATTCTCGCAGCAGACGACTCCGGACTGGCGCGCACCATGATTCAGCAGGCGCTTGCCGACATCGGCGCCGAATGCATCATGGCCAAGACGGGCGAGGAAGCGTGGCAGATTCTCGTCAAACTGGCCGATGAAGCCAAGCGGGACAAAGCGCGCTTGCGCGACAACGTATCGATGGTGCTCACCGACCTGGAGATGCCCGAAGTGGATGGCTTCACCCTCACGCGGCGCATCAGGGCGGACGAACGCACACGGGATATGCCCGTCGTGATCCATTCGTCCCTGACGGGCGCGGCAAATGAAGCGCACGTGCGAAACGCGGGTGCCAACGGCTATGTGGCGAAGTTCCAGGCGGCAGAACTGGCAGAAGCCATTCGGAGCGCGATCGGGGCGTGATCTGAGCGCTCACGGCACCGGCCGTGCGGACCTTCACGCTGGCGCGAAGCGCACGAAGAATCTTCCTTGCCGTCGAACGGGTTCCCGTCACGCGGCGACGTCCAGTGTCGCGGCTGGAAACAGCGACAATCGGAGTCCGACGAGCGCATGTAGCGCGCCCTTGCGCAGCTTGTAGCCGGGCGCGCCGGGATCGGCCGCGAAGTCTGCGAGAATCCGCCCAATCGCGGCATCGACGTCGGCCGCCAGCGTCGACGGTACGCCTTGCCGGCCGCCCGATTCGAGGCATCGTTCATAGTACGAGCGCACGTCGTCGAGCACACGGTTCAGCATGAGCGGCAGCTCCCCGGAAAACTTGCCGGACAGTCTGCGCAGGTCGAGTGTGTTGAGCGCGACGCGCATGTCGCGCAGGCTTTCCGTCGACGGATGCTTGTCGTCCTCGCTCGGCGCCACGCGCGGAATCAGTTGCACGAGCCGGTCGAGCATGCGCGCGTTCAGGTCGCGTTGCTGATCGATCGATAACGCGGACGCGCTGAGCACCACGTCCCGCCAACTGGAGCGGGTGAGCCGCGCCGTCGCCGCATCCGTTCCGAACGGACGGATCACGCCTGTCATCACCGAAGCGAACACCACACCCGCCAGCCCCGCGAGATTCGCGTTCAGGAAGCTCAGGATGTTGGCGTCGTAAGCGCTGTCGATGCCAAGAAACGTCGCCGTCGTCAACGCTACGAGCGTCGATATCAACCCCCATTTCGGACGTGGCATCAACAGACCGAGCGGCACGAACACAAACGAGAAGAAGATGACCAGCATGCCGAAGTCCTGGCCGCTCGGCAACACGACAAACAGATAGAAAGCCGAAATGACGACGCCCGTCGTCGCGCACTTCAGAAAGGTGATCATCATGGGCACGGGCTCGTCGAGCGCGGCGAAAAAGCACACACCGATCGCGCCCAACGACACGGCCGCTGCCCCGTCCTGCCAGCCCGAAGCGATCCAGATGCTCGACGAAACGAAGATGACCAGCGCGGCCGAGCTGGCTGAGAACAAGGCAAGACCCCGGTCGAGAAAAGCGTGACGTGTGCCGACCCGCCAATGACGAAAGCGCGGCCGCCAGTTCGCTTTTTCATGAACGATCATGTCGCGCAACGTCCGGCAATCGGCCCACAGATCCACCACTTGCCGCAAGCGCGACAGCGCGCTGGTCAACAGTGCGGCCTGCCAGGTCGTCAGTTCGTCGCGGGCGGGGTCCAGTTGCGCGATACGCATCCGCAATAGCGGCGCCCCGTGCTCGGGGTCCTCGCCAAGCGACGCATCCATCCAGCGGCAGGTATCGCGCAGCAGCTCGTTCAGGCCAACGGGCACGCCGGGCCCGGATTGCCGCGTAGCCGCGACTATGTCCGCGAGCGCCGAGGTGATGGGCAGGATAAGTTGCATCCGGCCTTGCAGTTCCTCGCTGCGCGCGAGAATCGCAGGGCTGACGTGATCGTAGGCCAACTGGCTCAACAGGAATTCGAAGCCGCGCACACTCGTCGCCATCTTCTGGCGGCTTCCCGAAACGAGCGCACCCACGGCGCGGCCCGCCAGCGACTCTTTCGTGTAAAGCGTCGCATCGCGGAACCATGAATCGGTGCGCTCGATCAGCGTCGGCGCGAGCCGGCTCGGAAAAAACACGCTGCCGACGATGCTCGCGCAAACGATGCCGAGCGTGATCTCTTCAGTTCGCGCCACGGCCACATCGAATATCGTCAGCGGGTTCGATAGCGCCGGCAACGCGATGACGGACAGCGAATAACTGGCCAGCAGGAAAACATAGCTGCGCGCTGCCCGCGTCGAGATCGAAATATAGACGAACACGCCCGTCCACAACGCTATCACGGCGCTCAACAGATAAGGCGTCTCTGCGAAAGGCGGCACGAGAGCCACGGAAGCGAGCGCACCAAGCACGGTGCCGATCACGCGGTACAGCGCTTTCGACCGGGTGGCACCGACGAACGGATTCGACACGATATACACGGATGCCAGCGCCCAGTACGGCCTCGGAAGGTCGAACCAGAACGCGATGTAAAGCGCGAGCATCCCTGCAAGAAAGGTCTTTAGCGAAAAAATCCAGTCGCGCAGCGAAGGGAGATTCATCGGAACGAATTTGCGTGAGGGATGGGTCGCTCGGCCGCCGGACCGGCCAAGGCTCGCAGCAGAATGACCCAGAATGACCCACAGTGTCCCGCGCTTCTCCGAAATCTGCCTGGTAGGCATCGTCGCCGGGTCCAACGTATCATTTATCCATCACAAATCTATCAAGCTTGAGACGCCCAATGGCTCATCGCTTCCTGATCAAGGAGATTGCGCTTCAGGCAGGACTCGGTGTTGCAACTGTCGACCGGGTACTGAATGATCGCGCCCACGTTCGGGAACACACCCGCAAGCGCGTCGAGCAGGCCATCAGGGAACTCGAAAAACAGGAACTGCAACTCGCAACCACCGGGCGAAAGCTGATTGTCGATGTCGTCGTGGAAGCGCCTGCCCGGTTCGCCGACGAGATACGAAGCGCGCTCGAAGCCGAGCTTCCGGTGCTGCACCCTGCCGTCTTTCGACCGCGATTCCACTTGCGCGAGACGATGACGACGGATGAAGTACTCGAGACGCTTCGTTCAATTGGACGACGAGGCAGCCACGGGGTGTTTCTGAAGGCGCGCGACGTTCCCGAAATCGCAGCAGCGATAGGCGAGTTGCAACGCAGCGGCATCCCTGTCATCACGACCTTCACGGACGTTCCATTGTCAGGGCGCATTGCCTACGCCGGGCTCGACAATCGCGTCGCTGGCGCGACTGCGGCCTATCTCATCACCCAATGGCTCGCTTCGCAGCCGGGAAAGGTTTTGATAACGATGAGCGACGAGCGCTTCCGCGGCGAAGAAGAACGTGAAATAAGCTTCCGGCGCGCGTTGAGGACCCGTCAACCACAGCTCACGCTGATTGACGCCAGCGGTGGCCATGGCCTTGACTCGCTCACTGAAGAGCGGGTTCTCAAGGTTATCGCGGCACACAGGAAAATCGATGCAGTCTATTCGATGGGCGGCGGAAATATCGCCATTCTCAAAGCGATCGAAGCGCGGCAGCAGTCCCCCGTTTGCTTTATCGGACACGATCTCGACAGGGACAACGTCCGGCTTCTGCGCGAAGGCAGAATCCAGGCGATCTTGCATCACGAGCTTCGTCAGGACATGCGGTCGGCGTGCCAGCACGTCATGCATTTTCATCGACTTTTGCCGGCGTCGGCTGTATCGCCGTCGTCGTCGGTCGTCGTCGTGACGCCGGAGAATATTCCCGAGCACATCACGAGCCGGTTCCGCTGATGGCAGTGCTTGACATGCCTTGCCACACTGCGACGGTCATCGCGCGTCACCCGCCTCCACCACGACGTCGAGGATGAAGAACCGTTGGGCCTGCCAGTCTCCCGCAACGAGATCGATCGTCGCACGGCCCGCGCGCCGCGCCACGAACATGATCCCGTTCGGCAGACCCGCTGGCGTGATGACGTGTCCGTCTTCTCCCATCGTGCCGGGAACGCCAGTGTTCTGGAAGCTGCACGGGCCGAGAAGCGGGTAATTGACCAGAACCTGTTTCCAGACGCAAGTGTCGAAAAGGAGATCCGGATTGTTCGCCTTCGCAGCCCGGCTTTGACAATACGTTGTCCCGCGCGAAGTCAGATTCAACATGCACCGGCTCGCCGTTTGCATGATCGCGTGACCGGTTGACGAAAGTCGCCTTGCGGAATACCGATACCGTTTCAATGACCGGACATCGGATACGAGCGCCGGCCACGCTATCTTTCGCTATGCACGACACCTGCGCCCGCCGTCATCCATTG
>NZ_JAGUUD010000213.1:0-6047 GCF_020177535.1 Paraburkholderia sp. XV
ACTTTTCTTTGCGGCGGCAAAGAAAAGTAGGTGCCGCCCCGCACAGGGGCAACGCCTGAAGCGAGCTAACGTAACGCGGATGCCACCGCAAAGACCAAAACAACCAAAACCGCTAGCGCAGCAAACACCGTAACGCGAACCCCAGCGCCGCACGGCCAAAAAACCGCTACCCCGCCTGCGGCCCAATAACCTCAAACACAGCGCCGCGCGCAGCGGCAATAGCAGCCGCCTCAGTAGCAAACACAGTGTGATCAACAACATGCTGAAAAGGCAGAACATGAACCGCGACCTCTGCCCCATCATCCAGTTTGCGAACGGCGGCAAACGCCGCCCACCCACCGTTATGAATAAACTGCATCGCCGACAACTCGACCTGATAAGGTCCAACAATTTCCACACGCATCGATGTTCTCCATACCCGATCGCCGCAACGACGACAGGCGTTGATATTGACCGCGCGAGCGAATACAAAAAGCGCAAAAGGCACATTCAGGCGCCAACACGCGCCTCAAGTTCCGCGATGCGCTTGCGCAGATTGCGGTCTTCCTGAAAGCGCGCGGTTTCATCGCGGATCACTGCGACGATGCCCGTCAATTCGCGCTCGGGTGAATACAACAGTGCAACCGTAAAAGCGATGGACAGCGCGCGCCCGTCCTTGTGAACAGAAGGCACGCGAAGCAGATCGTTGCCATAGCGCGTCTGTCCCGTCGCCATGGTCTTTTCATAGCCTTCCCAATGACGCCCGCGCAAACGCTCGGGAATAATCAGATCGAGCGACTGACCCAGCGCGTCCTCCTGCGTGAATCCGAAAATGCGCTCGGCCGCGGGATTCCACAGCGTAATCGCGCCGTGCGCGTCCGAAATCACGACGGCATCGCCGATCACGTTGACCAGTTGTTCAAAATCGATGGCTGCTTGCATATAGGGGCTCGTGTGTTATGGGCTCGCTGCCGTTCAGTAAAAACAGCGCCACGCGGGCGCTGTTCGAGTGGGCTCCGTCTCTCTCCGTGCAACCCGGAGCCCAGTGCTACGCCGGGAACAATTACACCACTTTCGCTTCCCGCAAGTTGGCGATCTGGTCGAAGCTGTAGCCCAGATCCTTCAGCACTTCTTCCGTGTGCTCGCCCAGCAGCGGCGAACCGGTGATCTCGGGCTTCATGTCCGAGAACTTGATCGGGCTGCCAACCGTCAGGTACTTGCCGCGCGCCTTGTGGTCCACTTCGACGATCGTGCCGCTCTTGCGCAGCGACTCGTCGTTGGCGATTTCCTTCATCGACAGAACAGGCGAGCACGGAATGTCGAACTTGCGCAGAATGTCGACCGCTTCGAACTTCGTCTTGTCGGCGAGCCATTCTTCGATCGTGTTGAAAATATCGAAGATGTGCGGCTGACGTGCCTGCGCCGTCATGTAGGCCGGGTCGTCGATCCATTCCGGCTTGCCGATCGCGCGGCAGATCGGCTCCCACGCGTGTCCCTGAACCGTGAAGTAGATGTACGCGTTCGGGTCCGTTTCCCAGCCCTTGCACTTGAGCACCCAGCCCGGCTGGCCGCCGCCGCCCGCATTGCCGCCGCGCGGCACGACATCGGTGAATTCGCCGTGCGGATACTGCGGATACTCTTCGAGGTAGCCGACGCGGTCCAGACGCTGCTGGTCGCGCAGCTTCACGCGGCACAGGTTGATCACGCTGTCCTGCATCGACACGGCCACCTTCTGCCCCTTGCCCGTCTTGTCGCGGCCAATCAGCGCCGTGAGAATGCCGATGGCCAGATGCATGCCCGTGTTGCTGTCGCCGAGCGCCGCTGCGCTGACCGTCGGCGGGCCGTCCCAGAAGCCCGTGGTCGATGCGGCGCCGCCTGCGCACTGCGCGACGTTTTCATAGACCTTCAGGTCGTCGTAATGGTGGCCGTCGCTGAAGCCCTTGACGGACGCGACGATCATCTTCGGGTTCAGCTCGTTGATGCGCTCCCATGTAAAGCCCATGCGGTCCAGCGCGCCCGGCGCGAAGTTCTCGACCAGCACGTCCGATTCCTTGATCAGCTTTTCGAGCACTTCCTTGCCGGCCTGCGTTTTCGTGTCGAGCGTCAGCGAACGCTTGTTGCTGTTGAGCATCGTGAAGTACAGCGCGTCGGCTTCCGGAATGTCGCGCAGCTGGTTGCGCGTCACGTCGCCCGAACCGGGTCGCTCGACCTTGATCACATCCGCGCCGAACCAGGCAAGCAACTGGGTGCACGCAGGACCTGCCTGGACGTGCGTGAAGTCGATGATCTTGACGCCTTCGAGTGGTTTGCTCACTTTTGTATCTCCGTGGTTGGCTGATGTCACTTTTTCATTGCCGCGCTTTGCGGGTTCAGATTGGTCAAGCGTCCGCTTTCCGTACCGGCCGCTTCGTCGATCACTGCGTTGATGAGCGTCGGCTTGCCGGATGCGATGGCTTCCTTGACCGCTTTCTCCAGTTCTTCCGGCGTCGTCACGTTGTAGCCGATGCCGCCGAATGCCTCGATCATCTTGTCGTAGCGCGCGTCCTTCACGAACACCGTCGGCGCGACGTCCTTGCCGCCCGTCGGGTTCACGTCGGTGCCGCGATACACGCCGTTGTTGTTGAAGATGATCGTGCACACGGGCAGGTCGTAACGGCAGATCGTTTCGAGTTCCATGCCGCTGAAACCGAACGCGCTATCGCCTTCGATTGCCAGCACCTGCTTGCCGCTCGTCACGGCTGCGCCGATCGCGAAGCCCATGCCGATACCCATCACGCCCCACGTACCCGAGTCGAAACGCTTGCGCGGCTGGTACATGTCGATGATGGCGCGCGCGTAGTCCAGGGTGTTCGCGCCTTCGTTGACGACGTTGATGTCGGGATTCGCCTTGACGATGTCGCGCAGCACGCGCAGCGCGCTGTGGAAGTTCATCGGCGACGGATTCTTCGCGAGCGTCGCGGCCATCTTCTCGAGGTTCGTGTTCTTCTTCTGATTGACGGCGTCGAGCCATTCCTTCGGCGGCTGCGGGAAGTCGTCGCCGACCTGGTCGAGCAGCGACGCGACGCACGAACCGATGTCGCCGACGATAGGCGCCGCGATCGCGACGTTGCTATCCATTTCCTGCGCCGAGATATCGATCTGCACGAACTGCTTGGGCTTGCCCCACGTCTTGCCCTTGCCGTGCGACAGCAGCCAGTTCAGACGCGCGCCGACCAGCACGACGACATCCGACTCGGCCAGCACGAACGAACGCGCCGCCGAAGCCGATTGCTCGTGCGTGTCGGGCAGCAGGCCCTTGGCCATCGACATCGGCAGATACGGAATGCCCGTCTTCTCGATGAACGCGCGGATTTCCTTGTCGGCCTGCGAATACGAAGCGCCCTTGCCGAGCAGCACCAGCGGACGCTTTGCGCCCTTCAGCAGATCGATCGCGCGCTTGACGGAATCGGGCGCGGGCAACTGGCGCGGCGCGGCGTCGATCACGCGGATGATCGACTGCTTCGCTTTCACGGCGTCGATGGTCTGCGACAGCAGCTTCGCGGGCAGATCCAGATACACGCCGCCCGGACGGCCCGACACGGCAGCGCGAATCGCACGTGCGAGGCCGACGCCGATGTCTTCCGCGTGCAGCACGCGATACGCAGCCTTCGCATACGGCTTCGCCGCGTTCAGCTGGTCCATCTCTTCGTAATCGCCTTGCTGCAGGTCGACGATTTCACGTTCGCTCGATCCGCTGATCAGGATCATCGGGAAGCAGTTCGTCGTTGCGTTGGCGAGTGCCGTGAGGCCGTTCAGGAAGCCAGGTGCCGACACCGTGAGGCAGATGCCGGGCTTTTGCGTCATGTAGCCGGCAATCGCCGCCGCATGACCTGCGTGCTGCTCGTGACGGAAACCGATAAAGCGCATTCCTTCGGCTTGCGCGAGGCGCGCGAGGTCGGTGATAGGAATGCCGACCAGACCAAAAATCGTGTCGATATCGTTCGCTTTGAGTGCATCGATGACGAGGTGGAAACCGTCCGTCGTTTGTTGTGCGTTCTCTTCAGCGGATTCTTGCGGTCTGATCTCAAGTACATCTGCCATGACGTCTCCTCCTTGGCCGGGTGTTGTGTGTCGTCTCGTGATATACAATATTCCAAACACAATATTAGTCAACGGATTTTTGCAGGTGCTTCAGGTCTCATCCGGTGTTGCTGCATTGCAAAAGTTGGCTAGCGCTTTGTGTCTGAAGGGTCTGGGCGCCTGAATCGTGCATCGCATCAAGCGCCCGTTCGGGATAGTCCTGGGGTCGTTATCTGTCGGTGGCGGCGGCCCTCAGTCCAGAAAATCGCAGTGCGCTTCGACGTACAGCGCGAGGTCGAGCGAGTGTTGCCGCACCAGTGCTTCGACGCGCTCGGTGTCGCGCGCTTCCAGCGCCTCGATGATGCGCATGTGGTCTTCGATCGAACGCGAAGCGCGGTCGCTCTGCGCGATCGTCATGCGGCGTATCGCGCGCACGTGCATGAAGATGTTCTTGATGGTGTCGAGGATGATCTGCGAACCGGACAACTCGACGAGCGCCTGGTGAAACGCGATGTTCACCTCGGAGTACTCCTCGATGTGATCGGTCGGCGTTGCGGAATGGAAGTCGTCGAACATCGCGCGCAGCCCCGCAATGTCCTCGTTCGACGCGCGCTGTGTCGCCAGACGCGCCGCCACGCTTTCGAGCGCGGCCCACATGCAGATCATCTCGACGATCTCTTTCTTGGTCTTGCGCAGGATGTACACGCCGCGGCGCGGCACGGTGCGCAGAAAGCCTTCCTGTTCGAGCAGCGTCATTGCCTCGCGCACGGGCGTGCGGCTCACGCCGAGCGCCTCGGTCAGTTCCTTCTCATCCAGCCGCACTTCAGTGCGCGAGTGATAGATGTCGGTGTTCGCGATCGCGTGCTTGAGTCGCGCGTACGCCTGATCCCGCAGCGAAGCTGTCGCGCTGATCGGCGTGAGGTTCAGGCTCAACGGGATCGTGCGGACATTTTCTTGCGTGTCGGTGGACATGGTCGACGTGTCTCCTCGTTGTCGAATACGGTGGCGGCCCGCTCAACGCAAGCGCCGGATCAGGCGCGGTCGCGTGGCCTTTTACATGTCTTGAAGTACCGTCTTGCATATGTGCAATACTGTATATCACATATCTTGTCGCCACCAATTCTCCTGCACCCTAGGTCTGCAGCAAACTCTCCATAAATGTTAGTGAATAGTTTTCAAAGAAAACTTTAACTATCGTGAATCTATCGACGCGCCTAAGCTGTCTTCACGCAATCGACGATTTGGAGGGGATGATGCGCAACGCACACGATCAACACCGGACTCACTACGAACGCGCAATCGAGGCGCAACTGTGCGCGTTCAACAGCGCATTCGCCGACCTCGGTTTGCGTTTCCGCTGGGACGCGCAAACGCTGACGTCGCTTGCGACGATCGACGGCGAGCATGCTCGCGTCGTCGCTTATCTGGAGGCGCATCAGGCGCATTTGCTCAGCGCGTACAGCGCCGAGTTTCTGAGCGCGGCGATTCTCGCGAAGAAGAGCGCGCATACGCCCGAGGTGCTGCCGACGCGCATCGACGCGCCGGCCGACGCACTTCGTTCGAACCGTTCCGGCTTTTCGTTTTCGCAGTACTTTTCCGATGACGGCGTGCCTGCTCTTGCAGGTGCCTGAAGCACGGCAAGACGTATATCGAGCAGGACGCAAGCAATCTCCCGCGCTGACGAAGCGCGGGAGATTTTTTATTGGCGCGTCAATTGCCGGGAGAGCGAATTCCGCGTAAACGCGCGAGATTGAAGCGGACAAAAAGACAAAGCGGCACGCTGCCCTTCCGGGCCGCGCACCGCTTGAAGATTTCAATGATGAACCCGCAGCGCCGCAAGGGCGCCGTACCTCATTCGCCCGAGCTTGCGCTCAACCGGGACGCATTAGCCGACGACGCGGATGCAGACGTTCCCGACTCGATCCACCGTGCGCGCATCGGTGCGAGCACGAACTTCGCCGACACGCCCGCCGCAATCGTGATCACCGCCGAGACGATGAACACCAGGT
>NZ_JAGUUD010000214.1:0-6000 GCF_020177535.1 Paraburkholderia sp. XV
CTTTGCGGCGGCAAAGAAAAGTAGGTGCCGCCCCGCACAGGGGCGACGCGTGAAGGGGGCTAACGAATCGCGGATGCCAGCGCAAAGGCCAGCCCACCGAAACGGCGACACCTGAAGCACGCTAACGAATCGCGGATGCCAGCGCAAAAGCCAGCACACCGAACGGCGACGCGCGAAGCGCGCTAACAGACAGCAACTGCTTGCGGCACCGCACAAAAACCACAATCAAAAACGAAAAAGCAAAAAACAGACGGGGCCGTCCCGGCAAAAAAAACCCACGACGAAAACCAGGCCCGGCCCCGTACGGGGCCATCACCTCGTAGCGATATACATCGTAATTTCAAACCCGAACCGCATATCGGTATATCCAGGGGTAGTCCACTGCATGTTCGTCCTCCTTTAGCGAATGAAGAAAACAAAAACGGCGGTCCCATTGCGAAAGAACGCCTGCATGCGCGCACGCAACACATCCATTCGCCTCGGCCCATGTTGCTGATGCAACTGTCGTACCAGTTACAGCCCGACGGGAAAGGGCGCGCCGTTTACGCGCCTTACTGTAGCGGAACCGCAGCAAAGTGTTCCACGAGCCGATAACCCATTGTGGACGCATTTTGCATTCGGTGCACGCGTGTTAACGGATCACTTAAGCCTGCTGAAAAAAATCGTGAATTCACTTCATCCGGCATGCCGCCTACATTGACCTGCAAGGCCGGCGACTTTCGATGCGCGCCAGCTCCCACCCAAGGCGTGCGCAGCACCACAGGCGCGCCACGATCCATATCGAGGCAGCGCGATGAACGATTTCAGCAAGGAAGCCGTGAAGCCCGCAGGCAGCAAACGCACACCAGAAAGCACACCACAACGCTCGCGCTATTCAGCGGGCGTCCTCAAGTATCGCGAGATGGGCTACTGGCAGCCGGACTACACGCCAAAAGACACCGACATCATCGCGCTGTTCCGCATCACGCCACAGCCGGGCGTCGAGCCCGAAGAAGCCGCCGCCGCCGTCGCGGGCGAATCGTCGACGGCCACCTGGACCGTGGTCTGGACCGACCGCCTGACCGCGTGCGACATGTACCGCGCCAAAGCGTTTCGCGTCGATCTCGTCCCCAACGCCAGCGAAAGCGAACCGCAGTACTTCGCGTTCATCGCCTATGACCTCGATCTGTTCGAGGAAGGCTCCGTTGCGAACCTCACTGCCTCGATCATCGGCAATGTGTTCGGCTTCAAGCCCCTGAAAGCGCTGCGGCTCGAAGACATGCGCATTCCCGTCGCGTATCTGAAGACCTTTCAGGGCCCGCCGACAGGCATCGTCGTCGAACGCGAACGGCTCGACAAATACGGCCGCCCGCTGCTCGGCGCAACCGTCAAGCCCAAGCTCGGGCTGTCGGGCAAGAACTATGGGCGCGTCGTGTACGAAGGCCTCAAGGGCGGTCTCGACTTTCTGAAGGATGACGAAAACATCAATTCGCAGCCCTTCATGCATTGGCGCGACCGCTACCTGTTCGCGATGGAGGCGGTAGCCCGCGCGCAAGCCGAAACGGGCGAACTGAAGGGCCACTACCTGAACGTGACGGCGGGCACGATGGAGGACATGTACGAACGCGCCGAATTCGCAAAGGAACTCGGCTCGTGCATCGTGATGATCGATCTGGTGATCGGCTGGACGGCGATCACGTCGATGGGACGCTGGGCGCGCAAGAACGACATGATCCTGCATCTGCATCGCGCCGGACACGGCACATATACGCGGCAGCGCAACCACGGCATTTCGTTTCGGGTGATCGCGAAGTGGCTGCGCATGGCGGGCGTCGATCACGCGCATGCGGGCACGGCCGTCGGCAAGCTCGATGGCGATCCGCTCTCGGTGCAGGGCTATTACAACGTGCTGCGCGAGTCCCACAATCCCGTCGATCTCACGCGCGGCCTCTATTTCGACCAGCCGTGGGCGGGCTTGCGCAAGGTGATGCCCGTCGCGTCGGGCGGCATTCACGCGGGGCAGATGCATCAGTTGCTCGATCTGTTCGGCGATGACGCGATCCTGCAGTTCGGCGGCGGCACGATCGGCCATCCGTCCGGCATTCAGGCGGGCGCGACGGCAAACCGCGTCGCGCTCGAAACGATGGTCAAGGCGCGCAACGAAGGCCGCGACATCGCCAGCGAAGGCCCCGATCTGCTCGAAGCGGCAGCGCGTCATTGCACGCCGCTCAAGCAGGCGCTCGATACATGGGGCGACATCACGTTCAACTACACGCCGACCGATACACCCGATTTCGCCGTCACGCCGAGCGTGGCCTGAGCCATCAGCGCCGTACCCGCCGCATCCGAATGAGGAGCCCGCCATGCGCATCACCCAGGGGACGTTTTCTTTCCTGCCCGATCTGACCGACGACGAAATCCGCATGCAGATCCAGTACGCGCTGAGCCAGGGCTGGTCGTGCTCGGTCGAATTCACCGACGACCCGCATCCGCGCAATACGTACTGGGAAATGTGGGGCCTGCCGATGTTCGATCTGCGCGACGCAGCGGGCGTGATGATGGAAGTGACGCGGTGCCGCGACGCGTATCCGCAGCACTACATCAAGGTGAATGCCTTCGATTCGGTGCGCGGCTTCGAGACGATGCGGCTGTCGTTCATCGTCAACCGGCCCGATGTGGAGCAGCCCTTCGTGCTGGGGCGCCAGGACGACCGCTCGCGCGTGCAGCGCTATTCGCTCACGACGGTGCGCGCCGCGCCGCGCTAGCGGAGGCACGCCCGTCGCGCGGATCAGAACATCAACAGGGAGACATCGTCATGAACGCCGTCGTCACGGAGCCACCGGCACAGAAGGAAACGCAAGCGCCGCGCGTCGACCTGCTCGCACTCTTTCACGAGTCGGGCATCGCCGAGGTGCTCGACGAACTCGATCGCGATCTGGTCGGCCTCGCGCCCGTGAAGACGCGCATCCGCGAAATCGCCGCGCAACTGCTGGTGGGCCGAGCGCGGGAAGCGCTCGGCATTGAATGCGGCGCGCCGACGCTGCACATGTGCTTCAGCGGCAACCCCGGCACCGGCAAGACCACCGTCGCGCTGCGTATGGCGGATGTGCTGTTCCGGCTCGGTTATATCCGGCGCAATCATCTGGTTTCGGTGACGCGCGACGATCTGGTCGGCCAGTACATCGGCCACACCGCGCCGAAAACACGCGAAGTGCTCAAGCGCGCGATGGGCGGCGTGCTGTTCATCGACGAGGCCTACTACCTGTATCGCCCGGAAAACGAGCGCGATTACGGCCAGGAGTCGATCGAAATCCTGCTCCAGACGATGGAGAACCAGCGCGACGATCTCGTCGTGATTCTGGCCGGCTACGCCGCGCGGATGGACACCTTCTTTCGCAGCAATCCGGGCTTTCGCTCGCGGATTGCGCATCACCTGTCGTTTCCCGACTATGCCCCCGACGAACTGCTGCTGATCGCCGGTCGCATGCTCGACACGATGCATTACCGGTTCGACGCCGACGCGCGCCGCGCTTTCGAGGACTACCTCGCGCGGCGCGTGCGTCAGCCGAACTTCGCGAACGCGCGCTCGGTGCGCAACGCGCTCGACCGCGCGCGCCTGCGCCAGGCCAATCGCCTGTTCGCCGATGCGCTGGGCGGCGGCGCAAGCGCCGACCCTGCCGCGCTGACGCTGCTGAGCGCCGCCGATATCCGCGCGAGCAGCGTGTTCTCCGAATCAGGCGGCGCCGGGATGGTACCCGGCGCCGCGCCAGAATTCCCCACTTCGTAGGAGAGCATCATGCGTCACGCAAACATTACGCTCACGAGGTTCCTGGCCGGCGACGCTGACCATCTGATGTCGACACGGCCGTCCACCGCGTTGCAGACCGTGCTGCACGACGTCGCGGCGTCGGTGAAGACCATCGGCGCGGCGCTTGCGCGCGGCACGCTGGGCGAGAGCGCGCAGGCCGATTCGGTAGCGGGCGGCGCGGTGCTCGCGTATTCCACGCGACGTCGCAAGCTCGCCGAGGCGGCTGTGCGCAACGGCCGCGCGGCGCCTCTGGACGGCGCGGCCATGCCCGAGTACCAGCTTGCATTCGATCCGCTGAACTGCCCGTGGAATGCGGACATCAACGGCACGGCGGGTTCGATCTTTTCGGTGATGCGCGTGCAGCCGCAAGGCAGCGATGTGAACGGCGGCGACGCGCGAGCGCAAGCCTATGGCGAGCTGGACTGCGAATCCTATGGCGAAGCGTATGGCGCGCCGTTCCTTCAACCCGGCCGTGAACAGGCGGCAGCGGGGTACACGATCTACGGCCCGGCGACGATGCTCGTCATCACGCTTGGCGAGGGCACGCACGGCTTCACGCTCGACGGCCAGACGGACGAGTTCGTGCTCACGCATCCATCGATCCGCATACCGGAGGAGACGGGCGAGATTGCCGTCGACGCCTCCAACGAGCGCTTCTGGGAGCCGCCCGTGCGCCGTTACGTGCACGAGTGCCGGGAGGGCCGCGCGGGCTGCCGCGAGCGCGATTTCAGTCTGCGCTGGAGCGACGCGCTGGTGCCCGAAGTGCATCGTATTCTGATGCGCGGCGGGCTGTTCCTGATGCCGCGCGACTTCCGGACGCGCTCGGCGATGCGCGGGCGCCTGTCCGCCGTCTACGACGCGAGCCCGCTCGGCTTTCTGGTCGAGCAGGCGGGCGGCATGGCGACGACGGGCCGCGAGCGCGTGCTCGACGGCGCGCCGCGCACGTTCCATGAGCGCATGCCGCTGATACTCGGCTCGTCGAGCGAAGTGGCGCGTATTGGGCGCTATCACCGCGAGCACGACCTGGGTATCGACATGCCTTTCACGTCGCCGCTTTTTCGTGAGCGCTCATTGTTCCTTCCGGAGACCTCGGTCTGACTCTTGAACTGTAGCAAGGAGACAGCGCATGTCAGTCAGACATCCGATCGTTGCGGTGACGGGGTCGAGCGGGGCGGGCACGACTACCGTCATGAGGAGCTTCACGCATATTTTTCGCAGGGAGAAGATCAATGCGCAGATTGTCGAAGGCGATGCGTTCCATCGGTACGACCGGCTCGGCATGCGCGAGGCGTTGCGGCAGAGCGAGCGGGACGGCGTGCGCAACTTCAGCCACTTCGGGCCCGATGCGAACCTGCTCGAGGAACTGGAGCAGTTGTTCGCGAGTTATGGGAGTTCGGGTGGCGGGAAGTTCCGGCGCTACGTGCACGATGAAGCGGACGCGGTGGTGTACAAGCAGGACCCGGGGACGTTTACGCCGTGGGAGGATATTTCGCCGGGCACGGACATGATGTTTTACGAAGGGCTTCATGGTGCGGCCGTGACCAGCAAGGTCGACATCGCACAGCATGCGGATCTGCTCGTCGGCGTGGTGCCGATCATCAATCTGGAGTGGATCCAAAAGCTGCATCGTGACCAGACGCTGCGCGGTTATTCGCATGAGGCGGTGGTGGATACGATTTTGCGGCGGATGCCGGATTATGTGAATTACATTTGCCCGCAGTTTTCGCGTACGCATGTCAATTTTCAACGTGTTCCCACTGTTGATACTTCTAATCCTTTTACCGCTCGGGAGATTCCGCAACCTGATGAGAGCTTTGTAGTGATCCGGTTTTCCAAGCCTAAAGGGATCGACTTTCCTTATCTGCTTACGATGTTGCATGACTCCTTTATGTCGCGGCCTAATGTCATTGTTGTGCCTGGCGGGAAGATGGGACTTGCTATGCAGTTGATTTTTACGCCCATGATCTTGCAGTTGAGGGATAGGAAGTCGCGTGCGTGAGAGTGCGGTTTTGGGGCGGGGTTTGGCTCAGTAGTGTGTGTCTGTCTGTGTCTTGGCTGACGGCCTGGAGGTTGTGGCCCCGCTCGGGTCGTCAGGTTTTTCTGTTTCGCCTTTTGGTTTTTGCTTTTGCTTTTGTTTTTGTTTTGGGTTTCTAGACTCTGCGCTGGCATCCGCGTTACGTTAGCTCGCTTCAAGCGTCGCCCCTGTGCGGGGC
>NZ_JAGUUD010000215.1:0-5935 GCF_020177535.1 Paraburkholderia sp. XV
GCCCCGCACAGGGGCGACGCGTGAAGCGAGCTAACGTAACGCGGATGCCAGCGAAGAGGCCAAAACACCAAAACACCAAAACACCAAAACACCAAAACACCAAAACACCAAAACACGGATGCCAGTGCAAACCCGGCCGCACGGCCGGTTCACCCCATAACCTCAACCGCAATAAACAACACTGTACTTCTTAGTAGCAACAGGCATATGCCAGGTACCAGAGAAGCCCTTATGAAGAATAAACGCATCACCTGCATGGTAATGATCGGCACGCCCATCATCGCTGGTGATCACGACTTCACCTTCGATCAGCACACAGACTTCATGAATCGGCAGATCGGTCAACTTGAGCGTACCGGCATCGCATTGCCAGACCCCAGCCGTGAGCACATTGTCAGCATCGGAAAAAGCAGTCAACGCATGCGGCGCTTTAGCGCCATCGAGAATCACATCAGCAGGATCATGCAATGCCGGCTGCAGGCCAGTAGCGCCAGGACCCTTCGCATCGATACGGGTAAAGGTAATGTTGCTCATATCAAAGTCTCCAGAATGAATCGCAGATAAAAAGCGGTTGATTGGGAAACGGGAGTCTGAGCCAAAGACGCTTGCCAATGAATTTCGATTTGAAGACATGTAGTTCGAGAACAGTCGATGTAACCGTACCGGACCAATTAGAGGAAAACATCATGCAACACGCCACGCAGTTCTATATCGACGGCAAATGGATCGACCCGATCGAAGCCAAAAAACTCGACGTAATCGACCCATCCACGGCCAGACCGTTCGCAACGATCTCGCTCGGCAGTGCAGGCGACGTCGATCGCGCAGTAGCGGCCGCCAAAACCGCATTCGCCTCGTATTCGCAAACCACGGTGCAGGAACGCATCGATCTGCTGCAAGCGATCCTCGAGGTCTATCGCAAACGCTACGACGACATGGCCGATGCAATCAGCCGCGAAATGGGCGCGCCCAAACAGTTCGCACACGACGCGCAAGCATGGACGGGCACCGCGCACCTGGAAACGATGATCCGCACGCTGCAGCATTTCGACTTCGAGCAGCTAAAAGGCAGCATGCTGATCCGCAAGGAACCCGTAGGCGTATGCGGTCTCATCACGCCATGGAACTGGCCCGCATTGCAGATCACGACGAAGGTCGCGCCCGCGCTCGCAGCAGGTTGCACGATGGTACTGAAGCCATCGGAACTCGCGCCGATGAGCGCGATGCTGTATGCAGAAATCCTGCATGAAGCAGGCGTGCCCGCAGGTGTGTTCAACCTCGTCAACGGCGAAGGGCAGGTGGTGGGCGATGCCATGTCGCGCCACAAGGACATCGACATGATGTCGTTTACGGGCTCGACGCGTGCAGGCGTGCAAGTCGCGAAGGCCGCTGCCGATACCGTCAAGCGCGTGCATCAGGAACTGGGCGGCAAGTCCGCAAACCTGATTCTCGAAGATGCCGATCTGCGCGACGCCGTCACGCGTGGCGCGCGCGCATGCTTCGATAACAGCGGGCAATCGTGCGATGCACCCACGCGCATGTTCGTGCCGCGCGCGCGAATGGACGAAGCGTTGGCCTACGCAAAGGAAGTGGCCGATGCGCTCGTCGTCGGTCCGGCGGACGCGCCGTCGAGCGATATGGGCCCCGTGATCAGCCAGCAGCAGTTCGACAAGATCCAGTCGATGATCGATGCCGGCCTGCGCGAAGGGGCGGTGCTCGCAGCGGGCGGTCCCGGACGCCCCGAAGGCCTGGGCGAAGGCTACTATGTACGCCCGACCGTGTTCGGCCACGTGACGCACGACATGACGATCGCACGCGAAGAAATTTTCGGACCCGTGCTGTCGATTCTCGGCTACGACACGGAAGACGAAGCCGTCGCGATGGCCAACGACAGCATCTACGGCCTCGCGGGCTATGTGCAGTCGGCGTCGCTCGAACGCGCGCGTGCCGTCGCCAGGCGGCTGCGCACCGGCACGATCTATCTGAACTACGCGGAGTACTCGCCGGAAGCGCCGTTTGGCGGCTATCGTCAGTCGGGCAACGGGCGCGAGTACGGCGAGTTCGGACTCGAAGACTTTCTGGAGATCAAGGGCGTCGTCGGCTACGGAAAATAAAGCCTAGAAAAGCAGTTCGATCGAATGAAACAGACGGCGGCGGTCCGCGTCCTGCGATCGCGCGCCTTCGTCGATCACCTCGCGCAGGCATTCGATAAAACACGCGCCCGCCGGACTGACGGGCACGCCGCGCCGCGACGTGATGCTGACAATCGTCTCATCGACCACTTCGCGCAACGGCAGCGCGCGCAGATTCTCCTTTGCGATGTTCACCTCGACGAGGGGCCAGGGAAAGATGCTCAGGAAATCCGTCTGCTGAAGCAGGCCCAGCACGATCGCAAATGAATGCGCGAGATGGATCGTGTGCGGCACTCTCATCCCGCGCTTGCGGAACAGGTTGTCGGCCATCGACTCGCGACTCGCCGGGTCCCAGTTCAACACCCATTCGGCGTCTTGCAGTTCGTGCAGCGTGCGGCATTCGCCCAACGGATGCCCGCGTCGCGCGACGACGGCCGAATGCGTCGAGAAAAGCGGCACGTTGTGAAACTCCGATTGCGGCGACGCAGGCGGCGGCCGCCCGATCGAAAAGTCGAGACTGCCGTCGCGCAGACGCGGCTGCACGACAGCCAATAATCCTTCGAAGAATTCCAGCTGCACGTCGGGCATTTTCTGCTTGAAGCGGTTGACCGTCTCGGGCAGAAACGTCAGCGCGAGCCACGGCGTCACGCCTACCGAGAGCTTCCCCGCCGCCGCGCCGCGCATCGCTTCGAGTTCGGCCTCGGCGCGCGCGAGCTGACCGAGCACGAGCCGCGCGTGCACGACGAGCGCGCGTCCGTATTCGGTGAACGCGACTCCTGATGTGCCGCGTATCACCAGCGGCGCGCGCAGATCCGTTTCGAGTTCGCGCACGGACTTGGTGACGGCGGCGGGCGACAGGCCCAATTGCCGCGCCGCGGCGCGGATGCTGCCCGTCTCCGCGATGGCGGCGAGCGTGCTGAGTTGATGCAGTTTCATGTCGGGCGGGCGAAAGGTGGCATCGCGGGTGGCAACCACTGGTTGCCACCGTAACCGTTTCCCGCCTGCCCGTCAAAAAAACGGGCGGCTATGCTGGGTTCACAGACATCGATGGAGACAGCAGCGTGAATACCATGGTCATCCCCGCCGGCATCGCCGATCTCGAAGCAGAAATGATTGCGCTGCGCCGCCGCATCCATGCGCATCCCGAGCTTGCATACGAAGAACACGTGACGGGCGACCTGGTCGCCGGCAAGCTCGCAGAGTGGGGCTACACCGTGACGCGCGGGCTGGGCAGCACGGGGGTCGTCGGGCAACTGAAAGTAGGCAGCGGTACGCGCAAGCTCGGCCTGCGTGCCGACATGGATGCGCTGCCCATCCACGAGCAGACGGGGCTGCCTTACGCCAGCAAGCTGCCCGGCAAGATGCACGCATGCGGCCACGACGGCCACACGGCGATGCTGCTCGCCGCGGCGAAGCATCTCGCGCAGGAACGTTCGTTCGACGGCACGCTGAACCTGATTTTCCAGCCCGCCGAAGAGGGCCTTGCCGGCGCGAAGAAAATGATTGAAGACGGGCTGTTCGAGCGCTTCCCATGCGACGCCGTGTTCGCGATGCACAACATGCCGGGACATCCGACTGGCAAGTTCGGCTTTCTGCCGGGTTCGTTCATGGCGTCGTCGGATACCGTGATCGTCAAGGTGACGGGGCGCGGCGGGCACGGTGCGGTGCCGCACAAGGCTGTCGATCCTGTCGTGGTGTGCGCTCAGATCGTGCTGGCGTTGCAGACCATCGTGTCGCGCAACGTCGCGCCGCTCGACATGGCGATCATCACGGTCGGCGCGATTCACGCGGGCGAAGCGCCCAACGTGATTCCGGAGACGGCGGAGATGCGTCTGTCCGTGCGCGCGCTGAAGCCGGAGGTTCGCGACTATCTGGAGACGCGCATTCTCGAGGTCGTGCACGGGCAAGCTTCCGTGTACAACGCGCGCGCCGAGGTCGACTATCAGCGCCGCTATCCCGTGCTCGTCAACGATGCGCAGATGACGGCATTCGCGACGCAGGTTGCGCGCGACTGGGTCGGCGACGACGGGCTGATCGCGAACATGCAGCCGCTGACGGGCAGCGAGGACTTCGCGTTCATGCTCGAACGATGCGCGGGTGCTTATCTGATCATCGGCAACGGGGACGGCGAGGGTGGCTGCATGGTGCACAACCCTGGCTACGACTTCAACGACGATTGCCTTGCGACGGGCGCCGCTTATTGGGTGCGGCTCGCGCAATCATTTCTCGTCTGACGCATCCGGGAGACGGATATGACTTACACAGCCGCAACGACTTCCACGCCGGACGACAGCGTATCGACGAGCGATGCGCAGCCGCAACGCGTGAGCCACGCGAAAGCGATCGCAGCGATCACGCTTGGCAACGGCCTCGAGTTCTTCGACTTCACGATCTACAGTTTCTTCGCGACGATCATCGGCAAGCTGTACTTTCCTGTCGAAGGGCAGCTTGCGCAGTTGATGCTCGCGGTCGGCACGTTTGGTGTGGGCTTCATCATGCGGCCGGTGGGCGGCGTGGTGCTCGGCGCGTATGCGGACCGTGCGGGCCGCAAGGCGGCGATGAGCCTGACGTTGTGGCTGATGACGCTGGGCTCGGCGATCATTGCGTTTGCGCCGACGTATGCGTCGATTGGGCTTGCAGCGCCCGTGCTTGTGATTATTGCGCGGCTGATTCAGGGCTTTGCGCTGGGCGGCGAGATCGGGGCTTCGACATCGCTCCTGATGGAGTACGGCAGCGACCGCACGCGCGGTTTTTATGGCAGCTGGCAGTTCGTGAGTCAGGGCTTGAACACGGTGGTCGGTTCGCTGCTTGGCGTCGCGTTGGCGGCAATGCTGTCGACGCACGCACTCGAAAGCTGGGGCTGGCGCGTGCCGTTCGTGATCGGTATGGCGATGGGGCCGATTGGCGTGTATATCCGGCGGCATCTGGATGAAACGTTGCCGATGCCGGCGGCGTCTTCAGATCATTCGCCCGCGCTGGAAGCTGCGACGGTTGCGAAGCCTGTGCGCGAGATTTTCGGCACGCATATGGGCTCGATTGCGACGGGTGTCGTGACGACGATTGGCGGCACTGCCGCGAACTATATCGTGCTGTTTTATCTTTCTACTTACGCGATCAAGATTCTGCATATGCCGATGTCGCTGGCGTTGTGGGCTTCGTGGACGGCTGCTTTCGTGACGGTGATCTGTTCGCCGTTTGCTGGGGCGTTGTCGGATCGGTATGGGCGTAAGCGGGTGCTGTGGGTTTCGCGTGTGCTCTTGATTGTGGGTGTTTATCCGGCGTTTATGGTGATCAATGCCGTGCCTACGGTGCCCGTTCTGCTTTCAGTTGTTGCCGTGCTTGGCGTGCTTGTTGCGTTTACGGCGGTGCCTAATATCGTCATGCTGACTGAGATGTTTCCGCGTGAGATTCGCGCTACCGGGATGTCAATTGTTTATTGTCTCGGCGTGTCGATCTTTGGCGGGTTTGCGCAGTTCTTTGCTACGTGGCTTATTCAGTTGTCAGGGAGTACGCTTGCGCCGGCCTGGTATCTGATTGGGTGTGGTTTGGTTTCTTTGTTGGCGTTGCCGTTTGTTCGTGAGACGGCTGGGCGGCCGATTGATTGAGGTTTTTTTGTTTTTTGGTTTTTTGCGATGTTGGGTGGTGTGATTTTTCGCGGTTTGCGCGTTGTCCCTGGGCGCTTGCCTTTGCGTTGGCATCCGCGGTTTTGGGTTTTGGGTTTTGCGCTGGCATCCGCGATGCGTTAGCGTGCTTCACACGTCGCCCCTGTGCGGGGCGGCACCTACTTTTCTTTGCCGCCGCAA
>NZ_JAGUUD010000216.1:0-5853 GCF_020177535.1 Paraburkholderia sp. XV
CCCCGCACAGGGGCGACGCGTGAAGCTAGATAACGAATCGCGGATGCCAGCGAAAGCAAAAGCAAAAGCAAAAGCAAACCAAACAGCGTCGCAGACAAGAAACCCAAAAACCCGTCACAGACACAAACCACTGTCATACTACCCATAAGGGAGACAGGCGAAGACAGTCCCGCGACGCGATCGACGCCCCATTACGCATAACGCGCATCAGCACGCGCCGTTCCGCTTGCTCCCTGAATCAACAAGCCGGGCCCGCGAATTGCGGGCATTGTCCGCTGTCGATGGTGGGAGGCTCACAACCATGTTGATCCGCTTCAGCCGTGCTGTGTTTGCTTCAGCTCTGGGATTCTGCTGCTCGCTGCCCGTCCTGCTCGTTCCCCTATCCGCGAACGCCGCGCTAGGCGGAGATCCAATGGCGCCGCCCGCAGGGTCCAGCGCTACCACCCGCACCATTGCCGCGCCATCGTCGAATGGCATTGCAGTGATGCGCAGCGCGTCATCCGCCAGTTCGGGGGCCGCAACACCTTCCTCCTCGACCGGCGCATCGGCGTCGTACACCGTCCGGCAAACGACGCTCGGCAACGGCACGGTGATCCGCGAGTACATCTCGGCGGCGGGCAGCGTGTTCGGCCTCGCATGGAGCGGACCGCAAATGCCCAATCTGTCCGAGCTGCTCGGCAGCTATTTCCCGCAATACGTGGCAGGCGTGACCAGCGCGCGTCAACTGCGCGGCGGCGGCCACGGCCCGGGCATCGTGCAGGACAGCGGACTCGTCGTGCATTCGGGCGGCCACATGGGCGCGTTCTCCGGCCAGGCCTATCTGCCGCAGGCATTGCCCGCCGGCGTGAGCGGCACCGACATCCAGTGACGACGGGAGATCCATCATGCGATTTGCGTTGAAGCTCGAAGCGTGCGCCAGCGTCGTGAAGGCCGTGCTCGCCGTGTCCGTCGTCGCGATGACGGCATTCGTCGCCGGCTGCGGCGGCGGAGGCGGCGATTCGTCGTCGTCTTCGTCGAACAACAACAGCAACAGCGGCCCCAACCAGCAGCCGATCGCCGCGAATGCGGCAAACACGGTGGCCGTTTCCGTGGGACGGGGTGTCGCGGGCATCATCAATATTCCGACCGTTTCCGTGACGGTCTGCGCGCCGAACTCCACAACCAACTGCACGACCGTCGATAACGTGCTGCTCGACACCGGCTCGTTCGGCTTGCGCGTCATCAATTCGGCACTCGGCTCGCTCGCGAACTCGCTGCCCGTCCAGCAGGCCACGGCAGGCGGCCAGCTCGCCGAATGCACGCACTTCGCGGACGGCTTCACGTGGGGCACGACGCGCACCGCGACCGTCAAGATCAGCGGCGAAGTGGCAAGCAACATCCCGATCCAGGTTATCGGCGACATGGCCGATTCGACCATTCCCGCAAGCGGCTGCGTTAACGGCGCGAACGAGAACACGGCCAGCGCGCTCGGCGCAAACGGCATCCTGGGCCTTGGCGTTGCGCCCGTCGATTGCGGTGTGGCCTGCTCGGTGCAGGCCAACGTTGCACAGTTCAGCAACTATTACGCATGCCCGAACGGCACGAACTGCACGCGCACGCTGGCCGAGACGGCGAAACAGGTGGCCAACCCGATCCCGAACTTCCCCGTCGACAACAACGGTGTGATCGTGCAGATGGCGCCGATTTCGTCCAGCGGCGCGGCGACGGCGACGGGAACGGTCGTATTTGGCATCGGCACGCAGTCGAACAACGGCAACGCGGCCGCCACGACCTATACGACCGATGCGTCCGGCGACCTCGTCGCCAGCACGTTCAACGGTTCGACGATCCGCACGTTCATGGATTCGGGCTCGAACGGCTACTTCTTCCAGGACAACTCGCTGGCGCTGTGCGGCGGCAACCTGGCGTCGTTCTATTGCCCGGGCTCGACGCAGCAGCGCACCGTGAACCTGGTCGGCGCAAACGGCGCGACGGGGGCCGTGACGATCAACATCGCGAACGCGCAGACGCTGCTCAGCAACGCGAACAACTACGCGTTCAACGATCTCGGGGGGCAGATCGGCTCGCTGAGCGCGTTCGACCTCGGCTTGCCGTTCTTCTTCGGGCGTTATGTCTACTACGGCGTCGACAAGCGCGCGACGGGCGGCGCGGCGCCATTTGTCGCGTTCTGACGCCGCTGCCTGCTGGCCGGGTTTCCGGCCGAATTTCGATGCCGGCGCGGCGGACCGCTCCCCGGCGGGCCGCCGCGCGTCGCGCCATGCCCGCCCGGGAAGCCGGCGGCGCGCCCTTGCGCCGTCCATCGGTTGAAATACCCCGGTTTCCCCGCCCTTATCCGCCAATCGCCACTCGACGTCTGCAGGAATAATCGCTCTCACTGAAAAAGGGCATGGTGCCCGACTAGCTGGAGAGCGCATTGGCAGAGGATAGCGACCTCGAAAAAACCGAATCAGCCACTCCCCGGCGCCTGGATAAGGCGCGGGAGGAGGGGCAGGTTGCGCGTTCGCGGGAGCTGGCGACGTTCGCGCTCGTCGCGGCCGGGTTTCTCGGCGCGTGGGCCATGTCCGACATGATCGGTGAGCACGTGCAGACGATGCTGCGCACCGCCTTCACGTTCAACCACGACACGGTCTTCGACCAGAAGCGCGCGCTGGCGAGTGCCGGCACGGCGGCGCGCGAGGGCGGCTTCGCGCTGCTGCCGCTGCTCGTGCTGACGGGCCTCGCGGCGCTGCTCGCGCCGATGGCGCTCGGCGGCTGGCTGCTGTCGACCAAATCGCTCGCGCCGAATTTCGAGCGGCTGAACCCGGTCACGGGCCTTGGCCGCGTCTTTTCGATCAACGGCGTGATCCAGCTCGGCATGTCGATGGCGAAGATCCTGGTGGTCGGGGTGATCGCCGCGACGGCGATCTGGCACCGGCGCGACGACATGCTCGCGCTGGCGACGCAGCCGCTCCACATCGCGCTGTCGAATGCCGGGCATCTGGTTGCCGTGTGCTGCGCGATGACGGTCGCGGGCATGTTCGTGATCGCCGCGCTCGACGTGCCGTATCAACTGTGGAGCTTTCACAAGAAGCTGCGCATGACGAAGGAAGAAGTGAAGCGCGAGCACCGCGAAAGCGAAGGCGATCCGCACGTGAAGGCGCGCTTGCGTACGCAGCAGCGTGCGATGGCGCGGCGCCGGATGATGGCGAACGTGCCGAAGGCGGATGTCGTCGTGACCAACCCGACGCACTTCGCGGTCGCGCTGCAATACACGGACGGCGAAATGGGCGCGCCGAAGGTGGTGGCGAAGGGCGTGAACCTGGTGGCCGCGCGCATCCGCGAACTGGCTGTCGAGAACAACGTGCCGCTGCTCGAAGCGCCGCCGCTCGCACGGGCGCTGTATCACAACGTCGAACTGAATCGCGAGATTCCGGGCGCGCTGTACGGCGCTGTGGCGGAGGTGCTGGCGTGGGTCTATCAACTGCGCCGCTTCAAGGAAGACGGCGGCGTCGCGCCTGTCGCGCCGAAGGATCTGGAAGTGCCGGCGGAACTGGACAAGGGCGGCGTGCCGGACGACGACGCCGACCAGGAAGCTGCCGATGCGCTCGGCGGCGACAATCAAAGTAATGGAGTATCAGCATGAACGCGCGCGCGGGTTTCCTTTCACGACGGCCGGACGCGCTGAGCGGCACGAACTTGCGGGCGCTGGCGGGCCCGCTGCTGATCTGCATGATCCTCGGCATGATGATCCTGCCGTTGCCGCCGTTCCTGCTGGATCTGCTGTTCACATTCAATATCGCGCTGTCGATCATGGTGCTGCTCGTCAGCATGTACACCATGAAGCCGCTCGATTTCGCAGCCTTCCCGAGCGTGCTGCTGTTCTCGACGCTGCTGCGGCTGTCGCTGAACGTCGCATCGACGCGTATCGTGCTGCTCGAAGGCCACACCGGCCCGGGCGCGGCAGGCGCGGTGATCGAGGCGTTCGGCCACTTCCTCGTGGGGGGGAACTTCGCGGTCGGTATCGTCGTGTTCGTGATCCTGATGGTGATCAACTTCATGGTGATCACGAAGGGCGCGGGGCGTATCGCGGAAGTGTCCGCGCGCTTCACGCTGGACGCGATGCCCGGCAAGCAGATGTCGATCGACGCCGACCTGAACGCCGGCATGATCAACGAGGACCAGGCCCGCAAACGCCGTCTGGAAGTCGGGCAGGAAGCCGAGTTCTACGGCTCGATGGACGGCGCGAGCAAGTTCGTGCGCGGCGACGCGATTGCCGGTCTGCTGATCATGGTGATCAACATCATCGGCGGGCTGATCGTCGGGGTCGTGCAGCACGGCATGGACTTCGCCGACGCGGGCAAGACCTACACGCTGCTGACCATCGGTGACGGTCTGGTCGCGCAGATTCCGTCGCTGGTGATTTCGACGGCAGCGGGCGTGATCGTGTCGCGCGTGGCGACCGACGAAGACATCGGCACGCAGCTGACGGGCCAGCTCTTCACGAACCCGCGCGTGCTGATGATCACGGGCGCGATTCTCGTGCTGATGGGTTTGATCCCTGGCATGCCGCACTTCGCGTTTCTGCTGCTGGGTGGCGGCGCGATCCAGCTTGCCCGCACGATGAAGAAGCGCGCGGCGCAGAGCAAGACCTCGACGGCCCTCGCCGAAGTCGCGCCGCAGGCGCTCACGCCGGCGGATGGCGCGGAAGCCAGCTGGGACGACGTGACGATGATCGACGCGCTGGGGCTTGAAGTGGGTTATCGGCTGATTCCGCTTGTCGACAAGAACTCGGATGGCGAGTTGCTCAAGCGCATCAAGAATATCCGCAAGAAGTTCGCGCAGGAAATCGGCTTTTTGCCGCCGGTCATTCATATTCGCGACAATCTGGAGTTGCGGCCGAACGGTTACCGGATTGCGCTGAAGGGCGTGGAAGTGGGCGTCGGCGAGGCTTATCCGGGGCAATGGCTGGCGATCAATCCTGGGCAGGTGACGGCCGCGTTGCCGGGCACGCCGACTACCGATCCTGCGTTTGGCCTGCCGGCGATCTGGATCGATACGAATTTGCGTGAACAGGCGCAGGTGTACGGCTACACGGTGGTGGACTCGAGCACGGTCGTCGCGACGCACCTGAATCACCTCGTCGTCACGCACGCGGCGGAGTTGCTCGGCCGCCAGGAAGTGCAGGCGCTGATCGAGCGGATGCAGAAGGATGCCGCGCCGCTGGTCGACGATGTGGTGCCGAAGATGTTGCCGGTTGCCACGTTGCAGAAGGTGCTGCAGAACCTGCTTGAAGAGGGTGTGCCGATCCGGGATATGCGGACGATTCTCGAAGCGCTGTCGGAGCATGGGTCCAAGATTACCGATCCGCATGATCTCACCGCGGCTGTGCGGCTATCGCTTGGGCGCGCGATCACGCAGCAGTGGTTCCCTGGCAATGGCGATATTCAGGTGATGGGGCTTGATGCGCATCTGGAGCGGCTGTTGACGCAGGCGCTCGCGACGGGGGCGAATCCGGGTCTTGAGCCGGGCCTCGCGAATACGCTGTTGATGGAAACGCAGAAGGCGATGACGCGGCAGCAGAATATGGGGCTGTCGCCGGTTATGCTTGTGCAGCATTCGCTGCGGGCGATGTTGGCCAGGTTTTTGCGGCGTAGCTTGCCGCAGTTGAAGGTGCTTTCTTATGCGGAAGTGCCGGATACCCGGCATGTTAGGGTTGTTAATGTGGTTGGGACGTAAGGGTTTGGTTTTTGGTTTTTGGTTTGTCTGCGACGCTGGGTGGTTTGCTGGCGTTTGCGCTGGCATCCGCGTTTTGCTTTTGCTTGCGCTGGCATCCGCGTTACGTTAGCTCGCTTCAAGCGTCGCCCCTGTGCGGGG
>NZ_JAGUUD010000217.1:0-5677 GCF_020177535.1 Paraburkholderia sp. XV
ACAGGGGCGACGCTTGAAGCGAGCTAACGAATCGCGGATGCCAGCGAAAGCAAAGTCAAATCACGGATGCCCGCGAAAACGCAAATCGCGGATCCCAGCGCAAAGCCCAATCAAACCACTATTGCCCCACCGTAACAGCGTTACGAACCCCCGCAAGCGGCGACCCATAGCCGCCCGACTGGGCGTTATTAGGCGCGCCCGTAACGAGTTGCGCGCGCGGATCGGTGGGGTTCAGATTCATTTCGCCCGCCTGCTGGTTGCCGTGCGTCGGATATTCGCTGCCGCGCGGCGCGTTGGGCATCAGGCGCGTGCTGTTGACGGGCGCGTTCACGTCGTCGTAAGTGGAAAGCCCCTGCGCATTCGATAACGCTGCGCCGACAGACAGCGCGAGAGCGGTAGTCAACCGAAGCGAAACAGTGATCTTGCGCACGATGCACTCCTTACTCGAAGAATGGCGCGTCCGTCATGACTTGACGAACTACCACGCGGTCCTCTTTATTCCCTTTTAACTATTGGACATCGCACTCGCGAGTTCAAGGCGTGACGCGCATGGAAAGCCGCTCGCGTCGCGCTTTTGTAGCAGTTCTTCGCCCGCGGCTCAGGCTTTCTCCCCCGCCATGTCGCCAACCGCGCGCCGCGCCGCGCGCAGAATGTCGTTCGCGAGCCCCGGCTGCGCCTTCAACACCGCGCGCGACGCCGCGATCGCGCCAATCAGCGTCGATGAAATCGCAATCGCCTTCTCGCGCAGGTCGCCCTTCACCTTGCGCGCGCGCAGGTGCTTTTCGAACACCGCCGCCATCAGTTCAAAGCCCTCGCTGTAGCGCGCGCTGATGGTCTCGTCCTGTCGGCCGATCTCGCTCGCCGCCGCCGCCATCGCGCAGCCGTTCGCAATGTCGTCACGCTTTTCTTCCGACAAATAACTATCGAGCAGTTCGCTCAGGCTCGGCGCGCGGCCATCGGACGTTCGGGTCATGCGCTCGTGGCCGAGTTGCAGACCGTGCGCAAGCGCTTCCGCCGCGAGCGCTTCCTTCGACGGGAAGTGCGCGTAGAGCGCGCCGTGCGTAAGCCCCGCCGCCTTGCCAATCTCGGCGACACCGACGCCGTCGATGCCGTGCTCCCGGAACAGGCGCGCCGCCGTTTCGACAAGGGCCGCGCGGTTTTGCGCCGCCTTTTCCTTGCTGACTTTCATCGCTGATCCACCTTCCGCAACAAACCGGTGAGAAAAACCGCTTGACACTTATTGATTGCGATCACTATCATTAATTTAAGATTGCAGTTGCAATTATAAAGCAGCTGCGGGCGGATGTCCGTCCCCAACCTCACTCCATGGAGAAACGCAGATGTCATTCGCAAACAAAACGGCACTCATCACGGGCGGCAACGGCGGCATTGGATTCGCGGCGGCGCGCATCCTGATCGCCCAAGGCGCACGCGTGGCGATCACGGGCCGCGACCAGAAGAAGCTCGACGAAGCGGCGGCCGAGCTGGGCCCGAACGCGCTCCCGATCCGCGCCGACCTCGACGATCCCGCGGTCATCGACGACGTGATGAAAGTGATCGCCGACAAGTTCGGCAAGCTCGATATCGTGTTCGCGAACGCGGGCGTGAGCGGCGCGACGCCTGTCGGCAGCACCACGGCTCAGAAGTTCGAAGCGATCATGCGCACCAACGTGACGGCCGTGTTCCTCACCGTGCAGGCAGCCGTGCCGCTGATGGGCGAGGGCGGTTCGATCGTGCTGAACGGCTCCGTGATGCGTCAGCTGGGCGCGCCGGGATCGTCGGCGTATTCGGCATCGAAGGCGGCGATCTCCGGCATGGCGCGCGTGCTCGCTTCCGAACTCGTCACGCGCGGTATCCGCGTGAATACGGTCATTCCGGGCGGCACGCGCACGTCGATCTGGACGCGCGGCGACCGTGAAGGCGCAACGCTCGACGCGACGGAAACGGCGCTCTCCCCGATGATCCCGATGGGCCGTTTCGCGCTGGCCGAAGAAGTGGCGCAGGCGGCTGTGTTCCTCGCATCGGATGCGGCGTCGGGGATGACAGCGGCCGAGATCGTCGTCGACGGCGGCAATACGGGTGCGCCGATGGGTGCACCGGCTTTCCGCCGCTAATTCCGCCGCTAAAGATGTTGCGGCTTTAAAAGCCGCAAAGAAAAAGGGCGATGCACAGCGGTGCATCGCCCTTTGTCGTATTGGACGAACGCGGCGCGTCAGAACATCCCGGCCACGATAGCCGCGACGATCGACCCGAGCACCAGCACCGCACCGATCGTGCGACGTTTGTTCAACTGCGTCCACAGCAGCACGCCCGTGAGCGACAGCAAGATCACGCCGCCCGCGAACGTGTCGATCACCAGCACCCAGCCGACGCTCAGCCCAACGCCTTTGTGCAGGTTCGTCAGCGCTGCGAGGAACGTGTTGGCGCTGCGCTTGACGCTCACATAGTCATTGCCGACCCAGTACTCTGCCTGCGTATTTTCGCCAGGCGACGCAAAGCTCACCTGCCAGTGTTCCGGCTGAACAGCCTTGCGATCGCCCCACGCGACGGGATGCGACGGTTCTTTCTGCATGCGGCCCGGCTTGCCTTGCACTTTCAGCTCCTGCTTGAGCCACCTGGCGAGATCGCGCGGCGATTCGGGTGCGGGCTGCGGCAGCTTCACCTGCAGCGACTCGACCTGCGGTTCGCCCGTCGATACGCGCAGCGGACCGCCGCGATGGTTCAGCAAAAAGCCGCTCGTACCCATCAGCAGACCGAGCGCCGCGCCCCACAGGCCGACCCAGCTGTGCACCTTGCGCAGCCAGCGGATGAACGTGATGCGGCGCGATCCGGCGGGCGGCGCGCCATTGCCGGCGCTTTTGCCTCGTCCATTGACGCGCGCGGCGGAATCGATTGCAACGGTTTCGGGTGTGTTCACAGGTCGCTCCAGGGGCAAGACAGCGTAGGGTTGCAGCTGACCGCAACCGTCGTCGAAATGGCTCACGCACGCGTCGGGCCGTCGATGCTGGCGACGCGCGTGATGCTTCGTGACGGAATGACCATCGGCGGGGGGATGCGATGGCGTTGGCTGGCTGGCCGCTTTGCCCCTGGACGGAGCGCCGCAGTGGGCTGGCTTTGAGATCAGAAAAGGCTGCCTATGATTTCACGGGGTAATGAATGCCGCAATCATCGGGGGCGAATTACAACAGCGGCAATGTTTCGACAGATTACGTAAGGAATATGGAAGCTATACCGCTGGGCGTGCTCAACGCACGCCGAGCCGGTAGACGGTGGTATGGCGATAACGTTCGCCGGGCCGCAGCACGACCTGTTCGGCGTCCGGCATGTTGATCTGATTCGGAAACGCGCCTGTTTCGAGGCACAGTGCCGCGTGCTTGCCGTACGTCTTGCCGTTGCGTCCCGCGACGTCCGCGAGAAAGTTGCCCGTATAGAACTGCATGCCCTTCGCGTCGGTCGAGACGGTCAGCTGGCGCCCGCTGCCGGGATCGTAGAGCGTCGCTGCCGTGCGTAGCGCAGCGCTGCCGTCGCGCAGCACGTAGCAATGATCGAAGCCGCCTGCGCGCGCGAGTTGCGCATCCGGCCAGTCGAGGCGCGCGCCAATCGGTGCGCCCGCGCGAAAGTCGAACACGCTGCCTGCCACATCTTTTCGTTCGATGGGGATCATCGCGTCGTCGACGGCGAAAAATGCGTCGGCGTCGATCGCGATCACATGGCCGCGAATATCGGGCGCATCGGCGAGCGCGTCGCCCGACAGATTGAAGTACGCGTGATTGGTGAGGCTGATGGGCGTGGGCGCATCGGCGGTGGCGTCGTAGTCGATCGTCAGCGCGCCGTCGTCGTCGAGCGCATAGCGCACGGTTGCCGCGACCGCGCCGGGAAAACCTGCGTCGCCTTCGGGCGATTCGTGCGACAGCAGCAGTGCGCCGTCCACTTCGCGCGCCTGCCACAGCGCCTTGTGAAATCCGTTGATACCGCCGTGCAGCAGGTTGTTGCCGTCGTTGCGGTCGAGCTGATAGACGACGCCGTCCAGCGTGAAGCGCGCTTGCGCAATACGGTTCGCCCAGCGGCCGATGGTCGAGCCGAAGAACCAGCGGCTCGCCAGATACTCCGCGGGCGTGCTGTGGCCAAGCAGGACATCGGCGACGCGGCCCGCGCGGTCGGGCGCATGCCACGAGACGAGTGTCGCGCCGAGATCGCTGACGGTGGCGCGCATGCCGTGCGCGTTGCGCAGCGTGAACAGACGAATGTCGCCGAGACCGGGCAACGTGCCCCAGCGATCGACCTGGACGCTGGATGAGAGAGAGGTGTCGGTGCTGTGCATGTCGGCGAAATTCATATCGGTCGCGGATCGAACCAGATTAAGGCATTTATGCGGATGGCGCATTGTGAGTCGATTGCGCGGCGGCTTGCATGCGTTCCTGATACTCGCGCGGTGTGCAGTCGAGTTCGCGCCGGAACACGGCATACATGTACTGCAACGACGTAAAGCCGCAGCGTATCGCGACTTCCGCGCTCGACATGTCCTGCTGCGCGAGCAGTTGCTTGGCGACATCGAGCTTGTGCTTGAGGATTTCCTGATGCACGGTGCAGCCGAGTTCGCGCCGGAAATAATCTTCTAGCGACGAACGCGACACGCCCACGTAATCGGCGACCTGTTCTGTCTTGATGCCCTGGCAGGCGTATTGCCGGATGTAGTGACGCGCCCGCATTACGTAGGGACTTGCGAGCGGCTCGTGCCTGGTCGATTCGCATACGTTGATGCCGACGGGGGGCACGAGGATGCGACGGCCTGCGAAGCGTGCGCCGCCTAGCATCTGATGCAGAAGGTGTGCGGCTGTGCGCCCCATTTCCTCGGTGCCCTGAATCACGGATGAAAGCGGAATGCGGGTGAGCGAGCGCGTGAGCGGATCGTTGTCGATGCCGATGATCGCGACCTGTTCGGGCACGGCGATGCCGCTGATCAGGCACGCCTGTAGTACCTGGCGCGCGCGGGCGTCTGTTACCGCGATGATGCCGACGGGCTTGGGCAGGCTTTGCAGCCATTGCGTGAGTTGCTCGCTGGCCTGGTGCCAGACGGGGGCGCTGGTCGGCAGGCCGCGATGCACGTCGCCTTCCATGCCATCTGCTTTCAGCAGCGTGTTGAAGGCGAGTTCGCGTTCTTGCGCCCAGCGGTTGGTTGGGGATTCAGGCAGGCTGTAGAGGGCGAAGCGCTGCAGTCCGGCGCCGATCAGATGTTTGTACGCTAGCGACATGAGTTGCATGTTGTCGGTCGCTATGTAGGGGAGATTCGGCGGGTACTTCGATGCGTCTTCGTATGAGCCGCCTACGGCGACCACAGGCAAGGGGGAATCGGCGAGCGCTTCGCAGACGGCGGGGTCATCGAAATCGGCGATGAAGCCGTCGCCTTCGAAGCGTTCTATGCCGTTCAGGCGCGCGCGGAAGTCTTCCTCGAGGAAGAGGTCCCAGGCGACGCGGGTTGAAAGCAGGTAGTTGCCGATGCCTGTGATGATCTCGCGGTCGTAGACTTTGTTTGCATTGAAGAGTAATGCGATTCGATGTGTTGTGGGGGGCATTTGCTCTCCGTGCGGTGAAGGATTGCGGGCGTCCGCGATTTGGTTTTGCTTTCGCTGGCATCCGCGTTACGTTAGCGTGCTTCAGGCGTCGCCCCTGTGCGGGG
>NZ_JAGUUD010000218.1:0-5507 GCF_020177535.1 Paraburkholderia sp. XV
GCGAATGTTCTTTAACAATCAACAGCCGATAAGTGTGGGCGCTCGATGACGAGGCGCGCGGTGATCTTCGGGTCACTGATAGCGAAAGTAATCGAGTCTCACACGGAAGAAATTGAGGAAGGTTTGACTGGGTTGAAAGACCCAGCGCAGATCTTTCGTCAGTGATTTTGAGTGAGCGACCGGTTCTTAGATGAACCGAAAAACAGTAACAGGTTTGAACTGAAGAGTTTGATCCTGGCTCAGATTGAACGCTGGCGGCATGCCTTACACATGCAAGTCGGACGGCAGCGCGGGGGCAACCCTGGCGGCGAGTGGCGAACGGGTGAGTAATACATCGGAACGTGTCCTGGAGTGGGGGATAGCCCGGCGAAAGCCGGATTAATACCGCATACGCTCTGTGGAGGAAAGCGGGGGATCTTCGGACCTCGCGCTCAAGGGGCGGCCGATGGCAGATTAGCTAGTTGGTGGGGTAAAGGCCTACCAAGGCGACGATCTGTAGCTGGTCTGAGAGGACGACCAGCCACACTGGGACTGAGACACGGCCCAGACTCCTACGGGAGGCAGCAGTGGGGAATTTTGGACAATGGGGGCAACCCTGATCCAGCAATGCCGCGTGTGTGAAGAAGGCCTTCGGGTTGTAAAGCACTTTTGTCCGGAAAGAAAACCGCTTCTCTAATACAGGGGCGGGATGACGGTACCGGAAGAATAAGCACCGGCTAACTACGTGCCAGCAGCCGCGGTAATACGTAGGGTGCAAGCGTTAATCGGAATTACTGGGCGTAAAGCGTGCGCAGGCGGTTCGCTAAGACCGATGTGAAATCCCCGGGCTTAACCTGGGAACTGCATTGGTGACTGGCGGGCTAGAGTATGGCAGAGGGGGGTAGAATTCCACGTGTAGCAGTGAAATGCGTAGAGATGTGGAGGAATACCGATGGCGAAGGCAGCCCCCTGGGCCAATACTGACGCTCATGCACGAAAGCGTGGGGAGCAAACAGGATTAGATACCCTGGTAGTCCACGCCCTAAACGATGTCAACTAGTTGTCGGGTCTTCATTGACTTGGTAACGAAGCTAACGCGTGAAGTTGACCGCCTGGGGAGTACGGTCGCAAGATTAAAACTCAAAGGAATTGACGGGGACCCGCACAAGCGGTGGATGATGTGGATTAATTCGATGCAACGCGAAAAACCTTACCTACCCTTGACATGTACGGAACCTTGCTGAGAGGTGAGGGTGCCCGAAAGGGAGCCGTAACACAGGTGCTGCATGGCTGTCGTCAGCTCGTGTCGTGAGATGTTGGGTTAAGTCCCGCAACGAGCGCAACCCTTGTCCCTAGTTGCTACGCAAGAGCACTCTAGGGAGACTGCCGGTGACAAACCGGAGGAAGGTGGGGATGACGTCAAGTCCTCATGGCCCTTATGGGTAGGGCTTCACACGTCATACAATGGTCGGAACAGAGGGTTGCCAAGCCGCGAGGTGGAGCCAATCCCAGAAAACCGATCGTAGTCCGGATCGCAGTCTGCAACTCGACTGCGTGAAGCTGGAATCGCTAGTAATCGCGGATCAGCATGCCGCGGTGAATACGTTCCCGGGTCTTGTACACACCGCCCGTCACACCATGGGAGTGGGTTTTACCAGAAGTGGCTAGTCTAACCGCAAGGAGGACGGTCACCACGGTAGGATTCATGACTGGGGTGAAGTCGTAACAAGGTAGCCGTATCGGAAGGTGCGGCTGGATCACCTCCTTTCCAGAGCTTTTGCGTTTCACAAGTTGAGCGCTCACACTTGTCGGCTGTTAATTGAAGACAGGCTCAGGGGTCTGTAGCTCAGTCGGTTAGAGCACCGTCTTGATAAGGCGGGGGTCGATGGTTCGAATCCATCCAGACCCACCAACGCCTTGTCTGCGGTGGCTGATCGCAAAACCCCCTGTGTACTGTATGACTGGGGGATTAGCTCAGCTGGGAGAGCACCTGCTTTGCAAGCAGGGGGTCGTCGGTTCGATCCCGTCATCCTCCACCAATTCCCAATGCACAGTGTTCTGCAGAACGCAGAAGACTTCGCATTGGCAATTGAGCCAGTCAGATGCGGTATTGCAGTTAGATATCGGCTGTCGTTCTTTAACAATCAGGAAGAAGTAGTAAAGAGATTCACGAAAGCGTGCTTAGAGATGGGCGCGCGAGTAGGTGAATCAGGGTTGTGATTGTATCAATGTATTTTTTGAGTTCATCGAAAGACGAACCTGGAATACGGCACAACGCGAATACTCAACCTGTAGCGAGTGAGTCTGGCGTGGCAACACGACGAGACACACCCGTTATAGGGTCAAGCGAACAAGTGCATGTGGTGGATGCCTTGGCGATCACAGGCGATGAAGGACGCGGTAGCCTGCGAAAAGCGGTGGGGAGCTGGCAAACGAGCTTTGATCCACCGATATCCGAATGGGGAAACCCACTCCTTATGGAGTATCCATGGCTGAATACATAGGCCATGTGAAGCGAACGCGGTGAACTGAAACATCTAAGTAACCGCAGGAACAGAAATCAACCGAGATTCCCAAAGTAGTGGCGAGCGAAATGGGACCAGCCTGTACTCTTTATCTTCGTTGTTAGCCAAACGCTCTGGAAAGTGCGGCCATAGTGGGTGATAGCCCCGTAGGCGAAAACAGCGAGGAAGAACTAGGTGTACGACAAGTAGGGCGGGACACGTGAAATCCTGTCTGAAGATGGGGGGACCATCCTCCAAGGCTAAATACTCGTGATCGACCGATAGTGAACCAGTACCGTGAGGGAAAGGCGAAAAGAACCCCGGGAGGGGAGTGAAACAGATCCTGAAACCGCATGCATACAAACAGTCGGAGCCTCGCAAGGGGTGACGGCGTACCTTTTGTATAATGGGTCAGCGACTTACATTCAGTGGCGAGCTTAACCGATTAGGGCAGGCGTAGCGAAAGCGAGTCCGAACAGGGCGATTCAGTCGCTGGGTGTAGACCCGAAACCAGGTGATCTATCCATGGCCAGGATGAAGGTGCGGTAACACGTACTGGAGGTCCGAACCCACTAACGTTGAAAAGTTAGGGGATGAGCTGTGGATAGGGGTGAAAGGCTAAACAAACCTGGAAATAGCTGGTTCTCTCCGAAAACTATTTAGGTAGTGCCTCGTGTATCACCTTCGGGGGTAGAGCACTGTCATGGTTGAAGGGTCCATTGCGGATTACTTCGCCATAGCAAACTCCGAATACCGAAGAGTGCAATCACGGGAGACAGACATCGGGTGCTAACGTCCGGTGTCAAGAGGGAAACAACCCAGACCGCCAGCTAAGGTCCCCAAATATGACTAAGTGGGAAACGAAGTGGGAAGGCTAAAACAGTCAGGAGGTTGGCTTAGAAGCAGCCACCCTTTAAAGAAAGCGTAATAGCTCACTGATCGAGTCGTCCTGCGCGGAAGATGTAACGGGGCTAAGTCATATACCGAAGCTGCGGATGCGTGCATTGCACGCATGGTAGGAGAGCGTTCCGTAAGCCTGCGAAGGTGCGTTGAAAAGCGTGCTGGAGGTATCGGAAGTGCGAATGCTGACATGAGTAGCGATAAAGGGGGTGAAAGGCCCCCTCGCCGTAAGCCCAAGGTTTCCTACGCAACGTTCATCGGCGTAGGGTGAGTCGGCCCCTAAGGCGAGGCAGAAATGCGTAGCTGATGGGAAGCAGGTCAATATTCCTGCACCAGTGTGAAATGCGATGGGGGGACGGATCGCGGAAGGTTGTCCGGGTGTTGGAAGTCCCGGTCGCTGCGTTGGAGAAGGTGCTCTGGCAAATCCGGGCACGGAATTCAAGGGCGTGGCGCGAGCTTCTTCGGAAGCGAAGCAATCGGAAGGGGTTCCAGGAAAAGCCTCTAAGCTTCAGTTTCACATTGACCGTACCGCAAACCGACACAGGTGGGCGAGATGAGTATTCTAAGGCGCTTGAGAGAACTCGGGAGAAGGAACTCGGCAAATTGGTACCGTAACTTCGGGATAAGGTACGCCCCTGTAGCTTGACGCCCCTGCGGGCGAAGGGTGAAGGGGTTGCAATAAACTGGTGGCTGCGACTGTTTAATAAAAACACAGCACTCTGCAAACACGAAAGTGGACGTATAGGGTGTGACGCCTGCCCGGTGCCGGAAGATTAAATGATGGGGTGCAAGCTCTTGATTGAAGTCCCGGTAAACGGCGGCCGTAACTATAACGGTCCTAAGGTAGCGAAATTCCTTGTCGGGTAAGTTCCGACCTGCACGAATGGCGTAACGATGGCCACACTGTCTCCTCCCGAGACTCAGCGAAGTTGAAGTGTTTGTGATGATGCAATCTCCCCGCGGCTAGACGGAAAGACCCCATGAACCTTTACTGTAGCTTTGCATTGGACTTTGAACCGATCTGTGTAGGATAGGTGGGAGGCTATGAAGCTGGAACGCTAGTTTCAGTGGAGCCGTCCTTGAAATACCACCCTGGTTTGTTTGAGGTTCTAACCTTGGCCCGTGATCCGGGTCGGGGACAGTGCATGGTGGGCAGTTTGACTGGGGCGGTCTCCTCCCAAAGTGTAACGGAGGAGTACGAAGGTACGCTAGGTACGGTCGGAAATCGTGCTGATAGTGCAATGGCATAAGCGTGCTTAACTGCGAGACCGACAAGTCGAGCAGGTGCGAAAGCAGGTCATAGTGATCCGGTGGTTCTGTATGGAAGGGCCATCGCTCAACGGATAAAAGGTACTCTGGGGATAACAGGCTGATACCGCCCAAGAGTTCATATCGACGGCGGTGTTTGGCACCTCGATGTCGGCTCATCTCATCCTGGGGCTGTAGCCGGTCCCAAGGGTATGGCTGTTCGCCATTTAAAGAGGTACGTGAGCTGGGTTTAAAACGTCGTGAGACAGTTTGGTCCCTATCTGCCGTGGGCGCTGGATATTTGAAGGGGGCTGCTCCTAGTACGAGAGGACCGGAGTGGACGAACCTCTGGTGTACCGGTTGTCACGCCAGTGGCATCGCCGGGTAGCTATGTTCGGAAGAGATAACCGCTGAAAGCATCTAAGCGGGAAACTCGCCTTGAGATGAGATATCCCCGGGGCTTCGAGCCCCTTGAAGGGTCGTTCAAGACCAGGACGTTGATAGGTCAGGTGTGGAAGCGCAGTAATGCGTTAAGCTAACTGATACTAATTGCCCGTAAGGCTTGATCCTATAACCGGTGTGTTTTACGCATCAGGTTGAGATCGGTGTTGTGCCAGAAACAACGCAACCCACACCCTCTTTACGCTTCTTCCCGATTGGCTGTGGCGCGACCAGGTTACCCAACCTCCAGCGCGACGCAGCAACCCGTCATGCCTGATGACCATAGCGAGTCGGTACCACCCCTTCCCATCCCGAACAGGACCGTGAAACGACTCCACGCCGATGATAGTGCGGATTGCCCGTGTGAAAGTAGGTAATCGTCAGGCTCCTTACCCAAGACAAGACCCCGCCCTCAAAAGCGGGGTCTTGGCGTTT
>NZ_JAGUUD010000219.1:0-5486 GCF_020177535.1 Paraburkholderia sp. XV
CTTGCCGACCGTGACGTCGAAATCGTTGCAGATCGAGGCGTGCATGCTCACGTGCTCGCCGCCGAGTGGGAATCCATCTGCCAGAGCATGGAGGCGAATTTTCGGCGTGGAAAGTATGAAGCCGGCGTGCTGCTGGGTGTCGAGCAGGTAAGCGAACTGCTCGAAAGGCACTTTCCCGCCAGGCAGGACCGGCGAAGTGAGTTACCGAGCAAGCCGGCTGTATTGTGATACCCGACAGGGAACCCGGATTGACGCAGCTTGCGCAACGCCTGACAGGATGCAGCGCGGTAGTGTCCGCGAAACGGATGATCTGGCTTGATGATCAGAAGGAGGGGGCATGTCGATTGATTTCACGAGTTTCACGCCCGGTCTGTCACTGGCTGGCGGCCTGGTGATCGGCGCTGCGGCTGCCGTGCTCGTCTTGTTCAACGGGCGCATCGCCGGCATCAGCGGCATTCTCGGTGGCCTGCTGGGTGCGCCACAGAAAGACGCAGGTTGGCGCGTTGCTTTTCTTGCAGGGCTGATTGGATCGCCTGTGCTGGCGGCCATGCTGGGTCGCCCGATCGCGCCGGATATCCAGGCCGGATGGAGCGAAATACTCGTCGCTGGCTTTCTGGTTGGCATCGGCACGCGTTACGCGAGCGGTTGCACCAGCGGCCATGGCGTCTGCGGCATCTCGCGAGGGTCTATCCGATCGCTCGTCGCGACGGCGACATTCATGGTGAGCGGCTTTCTGACCGTATTCGTTTCCAGACATCTGCTGTGAGGGTGAAATGGTTTTGCTTACGGCATTACTTGGCGGGCTTCTGTTCGGCGTTGGTCTGATGGTGTCCGGCATGGCCAATCCGGCAAAGGTGCTGGGATTTCTCGATCTCGCGGGACGATGGGACCCGTCACTTGCATTCGTGATGGCCGGGGCGATAGCCGTCGGCTCAATCGCGTTCCTGTTTGCGCAACGCCGCAAAAGATCGCTGCTGGGTCTGCCCATGCAGATTCCAGCCAGCTCCGCCGTGACGTTGAGGCTCGTGGTGGGAAGCGCAGTGTTCGGCATCGGCTGGGGGCTCGCTGGATTTTGCCCGGGGCCTGCACTGGTCGCCTTGGGCGCCGGCTTTGGGAAAGGGTGGGGTTTTGTGGCCGCGATGGTCTGCGGCATGGCCGTGTTCGAGATTCTCGAGCGCGCGAAGCTGAGTCGGCAGCAGGCCTGAATGCTGGATATCGCTTTACGTGGGCGCGGGAGTCCAGTCACCGGTCCGCCATTCGATTGCCGGAATCAGGCCGAGATCGTCGAGCATGGCGGGACGCAGATCCGAGGCGATCCGTCGAACACAAGTGACAAGCTGATCGATCAGCGTGTAATCCAACCGACCATCCAATAGGGTTCACCGGCGCCGTTCCATAACGCCTGCCCACGAGACTGTACCCACAGGAACTCGTCGGACCACGTGCGCACCCGATATTCAACGTCGTATGGGTGCTTGTGTTCGAGATGCGCCGCGAGCCTGGCTTTGACGCGGTCGATGTCGTCCGGGTGACGATATAGCCGAAGCAATTTCATCAACTCCCGTTAGCCCAGTTCGCCGAACATCCCAACAAGCCAGTCGATGAAAATTCTTACGCGTTGACTGAGGTAGCGGTTGCGGGGATAAACGACGTGGTAAGGGTACGGTGGTGGTTCCAAACCCTGCAGGAACGAAACCAGTTGGCCGGTCTCTATGAAAGGCCGTACCTTGAAAGTGAAGATCTGAATGACGCCAACCCCAGCCAGACCTGCCGCAAGGGTGATATATGCGCGAAACTACGCGCCGGGACCTGCACGGCACATAGGCATATATCGCTGAGACGAACGGAGTGTAGGCGCGCACCGATGCAAGATAAACGGCGTATCCTGGAAACATCCTCCAGCGCGCTGGATAGTGCGGCGTCAACCTTCACAGCTTGTATTCGTGGCGCCAACACCCGGTGGACGTCGGTGACTGCGCTATCCGTGACTGCGAGAGCGTACAAAGGCGACGGAGTTGGCCGGTCGGTGCGACCATGCCCGATCGGAGAGTGCCACGGGTCGACAATTTCCAGTGGGTAATTGACAGCCGCAGAGGACGCGACCGATCGACGGAAAACGATGATCCGGCGAGCAGTGCGCCGAAAACCGAATGGCCGCTGCAACTTCGACCTGAGCCATCGGCATCCCAACGTCCGCTTCGGCCGAGATCGAGTCAATCGGCTTGGCAGTGCACCGGCGAGATTGCCCTCGGCCGTCCAGCGAAGTTTCCGAGTCTATTGCTCAATTTTCACGGTCTATTGTGCAGGGACAGCCATCAGGCGCAGTCCAAGAGGATTTGTCCTTGAATTATTGAACGAACAGTCATAAACTTCCGTGCATGACCGATCACACCACACCTCGGCGCGCGAGCGCCGCCAAGGCGGAGGGAACCTGTCCGCGTGGCCGCCCGCGCGAATTCGATACGGCAGCCGTGCTCACCGAGGCGAGCAAGGTGTTCTGGCGCAACGGTTTTCACGGGACATCCGTCGACGATCTCTGCAACGCGACGGGCGTGCTGCGCGGCAGTCTGTACGGCGTGTTCGGCGACAAGCACGGCATCATGATGGCCGCGCTCGATCATTACGCGGAAGGAGCGATCGCCGGCCTCGTCGAGCGCCTGAACGCGAATGTCCCGCCCGATGTCGCGCTGCGCAATGCGCTGCTGCATCACACGCGCACCGCGTCGTCGCTGAGCGGCTGCTTCATCACCAATAGCACGCTCGAACTGCAACCCGACGACGAAGCGCTGCACGCAAAGATCCGCGCAATCCAGCGGCGCGTCGTCACGCTGCTCGCGGCGGCCGTGATCCGCGGTCAGGCCACGGGTGTATTCAACGGCGACCTCGATGAAAAGGCGGCCGCGGATTTTCTGCTGTGCATGACGCAAGGCTTGCGTGTGCTCAACAAATGCAAGCGCAAGGAAGACGAACTGAAAGCGGTCGTCGACATCGCGATGCGCGCGCTCACCTGAAATTTTTTTCTCGAATTTTTGAACGTTCAGTCATGAATGATAGATGCATGAAAGCGTCGGGCGTGAGTTTGCCGTCCGCGTCCCGGCCCGGCGTCGACAGCGCGGAGCCGCGCGTCGAGGTGCAAGGGCAGCAGCGTTTCGAGCGGCAAGGGCTTGCGTTGACCGTGCTGTTCGTCGGCGCCTTTCTCGCGCCGCTCGACTATTTCATCGTCAATCTGGCGCTGCCCGCGATCCACACGGGCCTGAACGCCAGCGACGCGCAATTGCAGCTGATCGTGTCCGCCTACGCGTCGGCGTACGCGGTGTTGCTGATCACGGGCGGGCGGCTCGGCGACCTGTTCGGCAGGCGGCGCATGTTCATGACGGGGATGGCGGGCTTCGTCGTCGCGTCCGCGCTGTGCGGTTTTGCGCCGAATGGTCACGTGCTCGTGATCGCGCGCATCGTGCAGGGCATGGCTGCCTCGGTGATGGCACCGCAGGTGCTCGCGACGGTGCGGGCCGTCGTGCCGCTGCATCAGCAGACTCGTGTGATGGGCTTTTACGGCTTCGTGTTCGGACTCGCGTCGATCGTCGGGCAGCTGGGCGGCGGTGCGCTGATCACCTTCCAGCCGTTCGGTCTCGACTGGCGCGCCATTTTTCTGATCAACATTCCCGTCGGCGTGCTGGCGTTTATCGGCGCGTGGAAGTACGTGCCGGAAAATCAGTCTGCGACGCGCGAGGGCATCGATCTGAAAGGCGTCGCGCTGCTGTCGCTGGTGCTGATCCTGCTGATCTATCCGATGACGCACGGCCGCGAAGCCGGCTGGCCGTGGTGGACCTTCGCGATGTTCGCGCTCGCCGTGCCTGCGCTTGCCGCGTTCATTGCCACTGAACGTCGCGTCGAGCGCAGCGGCGGCAGCCCGCTCGTCGATCTCCAGCTGTTCCGCAATCCGGCTTTTTCGACGGGGCTCGTGCTCGCCTTTCTGTTCTATTGCAATAGCGCGTTCTTTCTCACGTACGGCATCTATCTGCAGACGGGTTTGCACTGGACGCCGCTGCAATCCGGCATCGCGATCATGCCGTTCGCGCTCGGCTTCGTCGCCGGGCCGCTGACGTCGCCCGCGGTGGTGCGGCGCATCGGGGCTCATGTGCTGACGCTCGGCTTTTCGATGATGGCGCTTGGTTTCGCGGTGACGGGCTGGGCTGCGACGCACGCGGCGCTCGGTGCATCGTTTTATGCCGGGCTCGTTCTTGCCGGCGTCGGGCAAGGGCTCGTGTTGCCGTCCATCATGCGCATCGTGCTCGGCGAAGTGGAGCCGGCGAAGGCGGGGCTTGCATCGGGCGTGGTGACGTCGACGCTACAGATCGGCTCGGCGTTCGGCACGGCTGCCATTAGCGGCGCGTTCTTTGGCGCGTTGTCGGCGAACGCATCGGCGGCCGGCTATGCGTATGCGTTCCAGCGCAGCCTTGCGATCAACGCGATTTTGATGGTGATCTGTATTGCGCTCAGCGTGACGTTGGTCCGGCATCAGCAGCGCGCTTCCTTGCGGGCGATCAAGGCCGCTTAGGGAAAATCCCGAGCGGCTGCATTTTTGTTTTTTGACGGAACAAAAATACGCGTGAAAATCATCTGATAACGTTTTCAGCGTATGCGTCATACGATTGCAGCCATGGTGCATTGCGCATTGCAACTAATGTTTCTCGTTCAGCAGTGATGCGCTTATTCACAGATGGCGGCGTTCAAGCGTGGCGCATGGTTTTTAGACCGGTAATAACGCGCAGAATGTCAGTATCGTGACGGTGGGTGGCCGGGCGTATTTACGTATACCCTGAACACTCGCCTAAACTGCGGTTCGGACCGTGCTGCGCGACAACATGCCGCCTTTACTGACAGGCGATTGCCGGACTAAACAATAAAGGACGAACGTTCGAGATATCTGCCTGTCTATTTCGGTTTTGCTGCAAACGCTTCCAATAAAAATTACTTGCTGCCGAAATATTCGATTGTTAATCTTCCCCCACTCTTAATAATTCGTTGGACGGCGGTGCGTTTATGGCAGTGAATTTCCAGCCAGCCTAATGCTTATAACGGGGACATCCATGCTGACTGCTACTTTCGACGCATTTGACACGACGCAAACGGTGCAAATCATGGTCGGTGACGTGGTGACGCTCAAAGCGGGCGGGCCGCGGATGACGGTGACTTATGCCGGGGCGATTGCCCGGAAAACGGGAGAATGGCTCGTTTGCCAATGGTTCGATGACCATGGCGAATTGCGGCAGGAAACCTTCGGGCAGGATGAGGTGTGGCGGCAGCCACGGTCAATTCCGGCGGGGTTGGTGCATAAGTTTGTGCGTGGGGTTTCTGTTTGAACGTGGGGGGCTTTGTCGCTCTGCGGTTTGGTTGTTTGGCCTTTGCGCTGGCATCCGCGCTACGTTTCCGTGCTTCACGCGTTGCCCCTGTGCGGGGCGGCACCTACTTTTCTTTGCCGCCGC
>NZ_JAGUUD010000021.1:0-89026 GCF_020177535.1 Paraburkholderia sp. XV
GCCGCCCCGCACAGGGGCGACGCGTGAAGCGCGCTAACGTAACGCGGATGCCAGCGCAAAGGCCGAGCACACCGAACGAAGAGGCGTGAAGCGCGCTAACGTAACGCGGATGCCAGCGCAAAGGCCGAGCACACCGAACGAAGAGGCATGAAGCGCGCTACCGTAACGCGGATGCCAGCGAAAAGGCCGGCAACACCAAACGGCGACGCCAAAAGCACGCTAACGAAACGCGGATGCCAGCGCAAAACCCAAGCCCACCCCCCAGCGTCGCAGACAAAAAAAACGCCAACCACCTCAACAACACTTCCCAGCGCCCCCAGCATACCTCGCCGCCTGCCGCTCGCGAAAAAACTCCTCATACGACATAACCGGGCGATCAGGATGCGCAGCACCCATATGCGCGACGTAAGTCGCATAATCCGGCATCCCGACCATCAACCTCATGGCCTGCCCCAGATATCGCCCGGCGTTAAGCACATCATCCCGAAGTCCAGAGAACATAACGCGCTCCGTTTACTGCGTACCGCTTGCACGCTGCCCGGAGGGCAGAATCTCGAACGGCGTCTCCCGCACCGTAGGCCGATCCGCGCGTCGCGCACGAACCACCGCCAGCACGCCATAAAACACCACACTCACGACCACGAAAATAAACAACCCCGCCAGCGCAGCATCGACATAATCATTGAACATGATCCGATGCATCTGCTCGATCGACTTGGCGGGCGCCACGATCTTGCCCGCATCGGCAGATGCACCAAGCTTCGCCGCGTGCGCAAGAAATCCAACCTTCGGATTCGCGTCGAAAATCTTCTGCCAGCCAGCCGTCATCGTACAGACCAGCAACCAGACGGTCGGCACGAGCGTTACCCACGCAAAACGCTCGCGCTTCATCTTGAACAGCACCACCGTGCCGAGCACCAGCGCAATCCCCGCCAGCATCTGGTTCGAAATGCCGAACAGCGGCCACAGCGTATTGATGCCGCCAAGCGGATCGACCACGCCCTGATACAGGAAGTATCCCCAAGCGGCAACACACAGCGCCGTCGCGATCAGATTCGCCGGCAGCGATTCCGTACGCTTGAGAGCAGGGTGGAACGTGCCCAGCAGATCCTGCAGCATGAAGCGCCCCGCACGCGTACCGGCATCGACAGCCGTCAGGATGAAGAGCGCTTCGAAAAGAATCGCGAAGTGATACCAGAACGCCATCATCGCCTGGCCGCCAATCACCTGATGGAGAATCTGCGCCATCCCCACAGCAAGCGTCGGTGCGCCGCCCGCACGCGCGACGATCGTCGTTTCACCGACGGCCTGCGCAGTTTGCGTCAGCATCTCCGGCGTCAGCATGAAGCCCCATTGCGATACCGTCTGCGCAACCGCGTCGGGTGTCGTGCCGAGCACGGCAGCGGGCGCGTTCATCGCGAAGTAGATGCCCGGCTCGATCACGGCAGCCGCCACCAGCGCCATCACGGCAACGAACGATTCCATCAGCATCGCGCCATAACCGATGAAGCGCGCGTTCTTCTCATTGTCGAGCAGCTTCGGCGTCGTGCCCGACGAGATCAGCGCGTGGAAGCCCGACACCGCGCCGCAAGCAATCGTGATGAACAGGAACGGGAACAGATTGCCCGACCACACCGGGCCCGTGCCGTCGACGAACTTCGTCAGCGCGGGCATCTTGAGTTCCGGCGCGACAACGAGAATGCCGATCGCGAGGCCGAGAATCGTGCCGATCTTCAGGAACGTCGACAGATAGTCGCGCGGCGCAAGCAGCAGCCACACCGGCAACACCGATGCGACAAAACCGTAGCCGATCAGAATCCACGTGAGCTGCGTGCCGCTGAACGTGAACCACGCGGCGAGCGCGGGATTGTCGTGCACGCTCTGACCGAACACGATCGATGCCATCAGCAGCACGAAGCCGATCACCGACACTTCGCCAATGCGGCCGGGCCGGATGAAGCGCGTGTAGACGCCCATGAACAGCGCAATGGGGATCGTCGCGGCGACGGTGAACGTGCCCCACGGCGAATTGGTCAGCGCCTTCACGACGATCAGAGCGAGCACGGCAAGGATGATCACCATGATGAGGAACGCGCCGAACAGCGCGATCACGCCGGGCACGGTGCCCAGCTCCATCTTCACGAGATCGCCGAGCGAACGCCCGTCGCGCCGCGTCGAGATGAACAGCACGATGAAGTCCTGCACGGCGCCCGCGAACACGACGCCCGCGAGAATCCACAGCATGCCGGGCACGTAGCCCATCTGCGCGGCGAGCACCGGGCCGACCAACGGACCTGCGCCCGCGATCGCCGCGAAGTGATGGCCGAACAGCACGTACTTGTTGGTCGGCACGTAGTCGAGACCGTCGTTGTGCCGCACGGCAGGCGTCATGCGCTGGCCGTCGAGTTGCAGCACATGATTCGCAATGAAGCGGCTGTAGAAGCGATAAGCGATCAGATAGACGCAGACGGCGGCGATCACGACCCAGAGGGCGCTGATCTTCTCGCCGTGCGCAAGCGCGATGGTGCCGAACGCGAAGGCGCCGAGAAGCGCAACCGCTGTCCAGATCAGAATACTGGATGCCCGATTCATGGGAGTCTCCATAATTTTGTTTGCATGCCCGTCAGCGCTCGCCGGCGAGGCCCAATGCAGCGCGTCGAGGTCGCGCCGCGCATGGTCGAAGATGTGCCATGCTCTTGGGCGTGTAGTATTCGTCTTCGTCGTGTGCGCCACAAGCGCACAACTACGTAAGCGCGCTACGTAGAATTACGTAGGCAGTCCGACTGGCTTTCCGCAGATGAAACTCAAGGCAAAGATCTTTCTGCTCGCCCTCGTGCCGTTTCTGGCCGCGATCGCGGGCATTGCGCTCGGGGTGCGCCATCAGGCCACCGCGCTTGCGAGCGCGCAGCACGATACGACGCAATCGGCGTACATGGCGAGCAAGGAAATCGAGCTTCGTCATTACGTCGATCTCGCCACCAGCGCGATCAGGCCGCTCTACGACGAAGCGGGCGTCAACGCCCGCGACGACGCGATCCTGCGCCACCGTGCGCTCGCGATGCTCGAAAAAATGGACTTCGGCCAGGACGGCTACTTCTTCGTCTACGACATGCACGGCCGCTCGCTGATGCATCCGCGCGAGCCGGATCTCGTCGGACGCGATCTGTGGACCTTGCGCGATCCCGCCGGCTCGCTGACCATCCAGCAACTCATCGCGGCGGCCGCCGAGGGCGGCGGCTATGTGCGCTATGTGTGGCATCGCCCGTCCACCGGCAAGCTCGCGCCGAAGCTCGGCTATGTCGTGCCGCTGCCGCGCTGGGGCTGGATGCTCGGCACGGGCATCTATCTCGACGACGTCGATACCACGCTTGCGCGCATCGACCAGCGCGCGTCGTCGGACATCGAGCACACCATGCTATGGATCGGCGCGATCGCGCTGGCGGGGCTGTGCGTGATCGCCGTGTGCGCGCTGGTGCTGAACGTCAGCGAATACCGCAGCGCCGACGCGAAGCTCAAGCGGCTCGCGCAGCAGGTGGTCGAATCGCAGGAAAACGAACGGGCGCGGCTGTCGCGCGAACTGCATGACGGCATCAGCCAGATGCTCGTTTCCGTCAAGCTGCTGCTGGAGTCTGCCCTCGCGCGTTTCGAGCTGACCGAGCCGCGCGTGCAGCCGGCGGAAGCCGCGCTGTCCACAGGCATCGGGCGGCTCGGCGACGCGCTGCGCGAAGTGCGCCGCATCTCGCATGCACTGCGTCCCTCGATGCTCGACGATCTCGGGCTGGCGGCAGCGCTCGAACAACTGACGCGCGAACTGAGCACGCAAAGCCATCTGTCGATCGGCTTTACGCAGATCGTGCACGATCACGCCGCGCAACTACCCGACACGGTGAAGACGGCGCTGTTCCGCATCGCGCAGGAAGCGCTGACGAACATCTTCCGGCACGCGCAGGCGACGCAGGCCGCCGTCGCGCTGGAAGTCAGCGCGCGCCGCGTCACGCTGTCGATCAGCGACGATGGACGTGGCTTCGACGTCGAACGGGTGCAGGCCGACCCGAGCGCGGGCGTCGGCTTGCGCAACATGCGCGAGCGGCTGGAGGCGCTGAACGGCGAATTGCAGCTGGTGTCGCGGCCGGGCCATACCCTCGTCACGGCGACTGCGCCGCTGTTCGCGCAGCAAGCGCTTCACATCGAAATGCAGGCAGACCCTTCATGAACAGTCCAGCGGGCGCGGCGCGCCTCATCCTCGTCGACGATCATCCCCTCGTGCGCGACGGCTTGCGCGCCCGGCTCGATACCGTGCCGGGTTTCGCCGTGGTCGGCGAAGCGGGTAACGCCGACGAAGCGCTGGCGCTCGCGGCCGCGCACGAGCCAGACCTCGTGTTGATGGACGTGGGCATGCGAGGGATGAACGGCATTGCGCTCGCCGCGCTGTTTCATGAGCGCTATCCGGGCATCCGCGTGCTGATGCTGTCGATGCACGACAACGTCGAATACGTGACCCAGGCAGTGCGCGCGGGCGCGAGCGGCTACGTGCTGAAGGATTCGCCGGGCGCGGAGATCATCCGCGCGATCGGCGCCGTGCTCGACGGCAAGACCTATTTCAGCGAAGGGCTCAGCGCGCGGCTGATTCACGCGTCGGCGATGCGCGATCCGATCGAACGTTTGACGCCGCGCGAGCGCGATATTCTCGACCAACTCGCCGAAGGCTTGTCGAGCAAGCAGATCGCGCAACGCAATGGTCTATCGGTGCGTACCGTCGAAACGCATCGGCTGAATCTCAAGCGCAAGCTCGAGATAGAAGGGCAGGCCGAATTGATCAAGTTCGCGGTGGAGCATCGGCGCACGGAGTGAGCCGTGCCGAAGGCTGTGCGGCAGTTTGCCGCTCACACCTTCCTGACGAATTCCGATTTCAGACTCATGGCGCCGAAGCCATCGATCTTGCAATCGATATCGTGGTCGCTGTCCACCAGCCGGATGTTTTTCACCTTGGTGCCCATCTTGATCACGCCTGCCGAGCCTTTCAGCTTCAGGTCCTTGATGACAGTCACGGTATCGCCGTCCTGCAAGACGTTTCCGGCTGAATCGCGATAGACCTTTGCGGCTGTTTCGTGCGGCATGGCCGACTGCGTCGACCATTCATGCGCACATTCCGGGCAGATGTACACGCCCCCGTCTTCGTACGTGAATCCGGAATTGCATTGCGGACAAGCGGGTAGCGTGCTCATGAGTATTCCTTGATGCCAGCGTCGGCTGTAAAAGCGCGCAAGTATAGCGCTGTCGACGATGGGCTTTCCTGGAATCTGTGTCAGTCGCTGATCGCGTCAACGGGCGCTTGTGCATCCGTGCTCTTCGTATTCCGCTTCGGCCTGCGCACGGCACGCAATGTTCCGCTGTTGCCGCCGCCGCAAAAGAACTGCTCGGCTCCATCCGATTCGACGCCCGACACCCGGACCCCTTCCGGCATATCGAGCATCTCCAGCACTTCACCCGTGCGCGGATCGACGTGCCGCAAATCGCTCTGATCGCCTTCCCACGTGCCGTGCCACAGTTCGCCGTCCACCCACGTCACGCCCGTCACGAAACGGTTCGATTCGATGGTGCGAAGTATCGCGCCCGTTGCTGGATCGAGCTGATGGATCTTGCGCTCCTGATACTGCCCGACCCACAACGCGCCTTCCGCCCACGCAAGCCCTGAGTTGCTGCCGGCGGGTGCCGGAAGCGTCGCGAGCACGGCGCCCGTCTGCGGGTCCACCTTGCGGATCTGGTCGCCGGCAATCTGGTACAGGTGCTGTCCGTCGAACGCCGTGCCTGCTGTCGCGGGAACCCCGATCGAACGCACCGTTTTCCCGCTCGATGGGTCCAGCGCGTTGACCGCTTCGCCCGATGCGAACCACACATGCTGGCCGTCATAGGTGACGCCATGCACGTTGTCGATGCCCGGAAAAGGTCCATATTCACGCACGATTTCAGCAGGTGAGCGTTTCATGCTTGCGTCCTCGTCGGTGAAGTGTCGAGCCTTAGATGCTAATCGATCGGCAGCGCGGCGGGGAGTAACAAGGCTGTCGCGAAACCCGGCATGGGCGGCATGGTCCAGCGGCGCGCGCGACCCTGACCGAACGACTGCACCTTGCCCGTCGACGCGAGCGTATCGAGCGCGCGCTGCACGGTTCGCTGACTCGCGCCGAGTGCGAGCGCGAGCGCGGAACTGGACCAGGATTCGCCGTCCGCCAGCAAGGCCAGCAACGACGCGTGTTCCTCTTCGACGGGCCGCGCCAGCACGACGACTTCGGACGCGCGGCGCGGCGTGAGCGCAAAGCCGCGCTTCGTTGCATCGATATCGGCGAGCGCGCCGAGCATCGTGCGCAGCCGTCCGATCTCGACACGCAGGCGCGCGCGATGCGATTCGTCCGCATGCTTCATGCGGAATGCGCGTTCGATCAACGTGTCGCGCGGCACGTCGCCGGGCCAGGCTTCGGCCAGCGTTCGCGCAAGCGTGAACAGCACGGGGCGCGTGGCCAGCGGCACGGCGTGGTCCGCGTCGCGCACGGCATAACGGCAGGCGTCGATGACGAGCGCTTTCGACGCCATTAGCGCTTCGACTTCTTCGAGCAGCAAAAGCCGCTCGTCGCCGCTTGCGATCAGACGCGCTGCGGGCGTATCGAGCAGACGCGCGGCACTTTCCACTTCCGCGGCGAGACCGGGAATGCCGGCATGGCGCGCGGCACGTTCCGCTCTCGCCAGCGCCGCGCGCGCGGTCTTCGTGCGCAGACGGCGCATCGCGATGCCCGCGACGATCAGCTCGTGCGCGGCGCTCGATGCAGGCGGAAACGGCGCGGAATCGAGACCGTCGAGCAGCCGCTCGGCCTCGTCGAGATGTCCGACCAGCAGCAGGCGGCGGACCTGAAGATTGCGCGCGTGCGCGGCGTTGAGCGTGTCGTCATGCGCTTCGAGCGTCTGGCGGGCGGCTTCGAGTGATTTCGCGGGCCAGCCGAGATCGCGGGACGCGAGCGCAATCTCCGCTTCGGCAACGATGCATCGCGCGCGGGCAACCGCGTCCCTCGGACCGAAGGCGCGCGCCGCGCTGCGAATCAGCGACTTCGCACGCACGAGGTCGCCCAGCTGCGCCATCGCGATGCCGCGCAGCGCGAGGGCGGGCGCGTCGTCGCGCAACGCGACGCGGTTCAGCGCACCGAGGGGATTACCCGCGGCGAGCGAGCGCGCGGCGGCTGCGAGGGTTGCGTCCATCTGAATCACGCCACACTTGTCACTCCCGTCCATTGGATGTCCCGCACTAATCTAGCACGACACGTTTCATCCACATCAGTTTCATCGGCATCACGCAGCGGACACCCAACGGAGGGACGAAAGATGAGCAAGCATACGGTCGCCACACGCGACGCATGGCTGAAAGCACGCCTCGAATTGCTGGAAGCGGAGAAGGCGTTGACGCGGCGCAGCGACGAACTTGCGCGGCAGCGTGAGGCGCTGCCGTGGGTGAAGATCGACAAGCCGTACCGTTTCGAAACGGAAGAAGGCAGCGCGACGTTGCCGGAACTCTTCAGAGGACGCTCGCAACTGATCGTCTATCACTTCATGTTCGGCCCTGATTACACGGCAGGTTGCCCGTCTTGCTCGGCGATTGCGGATGGCTTCGACGGCGTCGCCGTGCATCTCGCGAATCACGATGTGACGCTGATGGCCGTGTCGCGCGCGCCGCTCGCGAAGTTGCAGTCGTACAAGCAGCGGATGGGATGGAAGTTTCCGTGGGCCTCCACGGACGGCAGCGATTTCAACTTCGATTTCAGCGTGTCGTTTACGGAAGCGCAGCAGCGCGAGGGCGACATCGAGTACAACTTCGAACGGGCGGGCCATGCAATGGATATGACGCCCGCGCCGGAACCCGTCGTGCGGTTCGCGGCCAGTTGCGGCACCGACGTGCCCACGTATTCGCGCGACCGGCCGGGCATCAGTACCTTCGTGCGCGAGGACGGCGTGGTGTATCACGCGTATTCGTCCTATGCGCGCGGTGTGGACGGATTGTGGGGCATGTACCAGTGGCTGGACCGCGCGCCGAAAGGGCGCAACGAGAAGGGCATCTGGTGGCGGCGCCACGACGAGTACGAACGGCGTTGAGGTGCGGCGTGGACTTCGCGGGCGTTTTCGTGCGAATGGGCACCTTGAAGGCCGTGGCAAATCCGCGAGTGTCGCGGCGCGCCTTCTTCGGCGTTGCGGCGCTCGTCTTCGTGGCTTCGGCGGCGCTGACGGTCGCCGGATGCGTGTCGATGCAGACGATGAGTGAACTGCCGATGCCGGGCGGCTGGTCGCTGTCGATGACATGGGCGCCGATGTGCGGACAGAAATGGCCCCGCGTCGCGGCGACGTTCGTCGGCATGTGGATGGTGATGATGGTCGCGATGATGCTGCCGTCGCTCGCGCCGGAGTTGTGGCGCTATCACGAAGCCATGGGCGAAGCGGGCTCGATGCGCGCGGGCAGGATGACTGCGCTGGCGGGCGTGAGCTATTTTTCCGTGTGGGCTGTTCTCGGCGTGATCGTGTTCGTGCTGGGCGTCGCGCTGATGTCGCTCGCGTTGCGCGTGCCGTCGATGGCGCGCGCGGTTCCCATCGCGGCGGCCTGCGTCGTGCTGCTAGCGGGCATCGTGCAGTTCAGCAGATGGAAGTCGCGTTATCTGGCGCGCGGCCGCATGCTGACCGCGACGCACAGCGCAAGCAAAGCGTGGACGGGCGGCATGCGTCTCGGCGTGCATTGCATCTTGTGCTGCGCCGGACTGACGGCGGTGCTGCTCGTCAACGGCACGATGGATCTGCGCGCGATGGCATGCGTGACGCTGGCGATCACAGCCGAACGTCTCGCGCCGTTTCCCGATCGCATTGCCCGAGCGACAGGCGCTATCGTCGTGGTTAGGGGCTTATGGATGCTCTTGCAGGCATCTTGACCAAAGGCACGCACGCGAACCCACCGCGTGCCCGCCGCCGCATCAGATCGATTTCACTTCGCCGCCGTCCATGCGCAGCGACGAACCCGTCATCCAGCGCGCGCCGGGCGACACGATGAACGCCATCAACCCGGCGATTTCCTCGGGCTCGCCGTACCGCGCAATGCCCGCTTCCTTCGGGAACTTCGCCGTCGCTTCTTCGACGCTCATGTTGTGCAGCGGCGCCCAGTGCTCCAGATACGACTGGCGACGCCCCGTCATCACCGGGCCGGGCAACACGCTGTTGACCTGCACGCCGTCTTCGATGCCGCGATCCGAGAAAGCCTTCGCCAACGCGACGATGGCCGCGTTGATCGTGCCGACGGCCGCATATGGCGCCTTCGGAAAAAGCGCGGAATTCCCCGACATCAGCACGACCGACCCCGACGCCGCCTTCAATGCGGGCCACGCGGCAATCGTCAGACGCCGCGCGCCGTGCAGCTTCAATGCAAGGCCATGTTCCCACTGTTCGTCGGTCATGTCGAACACGTCGATTTGCGGCACCGCGCCTGCAATGTTGAGCAACGCGTCGATCCGGCCGAACGACGCCAGCGCCTTATCGACGACTTCCTGCGCGGCATTCGGCAGCGACAGGTCGATGTCGATAGCGAGCGCCTTCGCGCCCGCATCGGTCACGGCCTGCGCCGTTTCGTCCAGGTTCTCGCGGTTGCGCGCGACCAGCACGAGCGCGCCGAAGTCCTTCGCCAACCGGATTGCCGTCGATCGGCCGATGCCCTGGCTCGCGCCCGTGACAATCGCTACTTTGCTTGACATGTCTCTTCTCCTCGTTGGATAGCGCAACAGCTTTTAGTGGACGACGACCATCTTGCCGCCCGCTTCATTCGCTTCCATGACACGGTGCGCTTCGTGAATCTGATCGAACGGGAACACGCGCGAGGGCTTCGCCTTGAGGCGCCCGGCAGCGACATCGGCCGCGATGGTCTGCAGCGGCACATCGGACAATGGAAAGCCCGGCGTGCCGAACACGAAGCTGCCGAAGAACGTCAGGTACACGCCGCTCGACATTTGCAGCAGCGGATTGAAATCCGCGATCGGCGCAAGACCGCCGAGCCACCCGGCGAGACACGCGCGACCGCCACGGCGCAGCATCGCGAGCGAATCGAGAATCACGCTGTTGCCGACCAGGTCCAGCACGGCGTCGATCTGCTTCGCCTCAGCGATACGCTTCGACAGATCGGGGCCTTCCAGTTCGACGCGTTCGGCGCCGAGTGCTTTGAGCATGTCGAAGCGGGCCGGACTGCGCGTCGTCGCGATCACCTTCGCGCCCGCATTCACAGCGAGATTCACGGCCGCCTGTCCGAACGAAGAGGTCGCGCCGCGAATCACCACCGTTTGCCCCGCGGTCACTTCGAGGTTGCGGAACAGGCATGTCCACGCCGTCGCATAGGTTTCGGGAATCGCCGCAAGCTCAGCCCACGGCAGATCCGATTCGATCAGCGCAACATTCGAAACGGGTGCGCGCGTGTACTCCGCATAGCTGCCGTCGATCGTGCGGCCGAGGCCGCCCATCAGCGCCGCGACTTTTGCGCCGACGGGAAACTCGCCGCCCGGACACGACTTCACGATGCCCACGCATTCGATTCCGCTCACCTTCGCCGCTTCGGCCCATTCGCCGCGCCGCATATGCATTTCGGCGTGGTTGATGCCGAACGCCTTGATTTCGATGACGACGTGACCTTCCAGCGGTTCGGGCTCCGGCAGCTCCGTATATACGAGGCTGTCGATACCACCGAACTTTTCGAGCACGATTGCACGCATGAGGGTTCTCCAAAGGGGATGGCGGCAAGCGGGCGAACCAGCCGTTCGCCCATCGGTTTCAGCGAGTGAGGAAGCCGGTAATGGCGGCGGCGATGTCGGCTGCGTGCGTTTCGAGCGCGAAGTGGCCTGTGTCGAAGAAACGTACGTCCGCGTTCGGCAAATCGCGCTTGAACGCTTCGGCGCCGGGCGGCAGGAAGAACGGATCGTGCTTGCCCCACACCGCGAGGAACGGCGGCTGATGGGTGCGGAAGTACTGCTGGAACGCCGGGTACAGCGCAACGTTGCTTTGATAATCGCCGAACAGATCGAGCTGGATCTCGTGCGCGCCGGGACGGTTCATGTAGTAGTCGTCGAGCGAATAACCGTCGGGCGAAACCTGCGTCGTGTCGCTTACGCCGTGCGTGTATTGCCAGACGGTCGTGTCGCGGGTCAGCAGCGCGCGCAGCGCGTCGCGGTTCGCCTGACTCGGGTCCTTCCAGTAGGCCTGAATCGGATTCCAGCCGTCGCTCAGTCCTTCCACATACGCATTGCCATTCTGCGAAATGATCCCCGTGATGCGCTCCGGGTGCTTCAGCGCGAGCCGGAAACCCGTCGGCGCACCGTAATCGAAAACATAGACGGCGTAGCGGTCGAAGCCGATCACTTCCGTGAACCGGTCGATCACGTTGGCGAGATTGTCGAACGTGTACGCGAATTGGTCCCGGTCCGGCATGTCCGACTGGCCGAAGCCCGGCAAATCCGGCGCGACGATATGAAACCGCTCGGCGAGCAGCGGAATCAGGTCCCGGAACATATGGCTGGAACTGGGAAAGCCGTGCAGCAGTAGCAGCTTGGGCGCGCCGGCGCGGCCCGCTTCCCGATAGAACACGTTGAAACCGTCAACGTCGGCGTGGCGATGGGCAATCGTGGACATGGCGTTCTCTCCGTAAAGATACATTTCGCTCGATCTTGTCAGCGCGGCCTGTGGTCGAGTCTTGCTTCAGGATCGCGCTTTCCGCGTAACCGTTCAATCGATGTTTTATAGGTTACAAATTGGCGATGTAACTTGTCAAGTGCTTTTTTAGTGGTTACGATAGAGTTATCGTCACCTTACATTCGTCATAGCGATGGACTACCGTCAGATACCGGCCATGTTTTTGGCCGACGCGCCGGGGCTCGATTTCCTGAATTCGATTGCCACGCCCGTCGACGTGCCCGTCGACTGGATCAGCGACGGCGAAGGTCTACTCCGCTGGCTCGACCAGGCCGGCATGGCGCCGCCCGACGCGCTCGCGGCAATCCGCGCACGCACGGCACCCGCCGAGCTCGACGCGATCGCGGCTAAGGCGCGTGAACTGCGCGAGTGGTTTCGCGGCTATGTGAAAAAGAGGAAGGGGCATCCGCTCGCAACGAGCGATTTGCGCGAACTCGAACCATTGAACGCGTTACTCGCGCGCGACGAACAGCATGGCGAGATCGTCGCAAATGGCGCGGACGCGCCCGCCGCGTTTTCGTTTCGCACGGTGCGGCGCTGGGAGTCGCCGGAGTCTTTGCTGATGCCGATCGCCGAGGCGCTGGCGAAACTCGTTTGCGAAGAGGACTTCACGCAGGTGAAAGCATGCGAGGGCCCTGCATGCACGCTGCTGTTCGCCGATCACACGCGAGGCCATGCGCGCAGGTGGTGCAGCATGGCTGTGTGCGGGAATCGGGCGAAAGTGGCCGCGCATCGGGCGCGGCTCAAGGAGAAGAATCGGGAGTAGGGCGCCGTCTGCCGGACGGAATCACAAATTACGATCGGCTGGCGTTCCTCAGTGCGGCGACATACGTCGCCGCTTCACATCAGAACTTGTGACGCATCCCCACCCGCAGCACGAGCTGATGGTTGTCGTTCGACGGCGTGACGCCATTGATTGCAGCAACCGCGCTGCTGCCCGTCGAATCCGTACCGGACGCTTTCTGATAGATCCCGACGAAGTACACATCCGTGCGTTTCGAGAGAAAGTAGTCCGCGCCTGCTTGTGCCTGATGATAGGTCGCACCGTCCCTGCCGCTTACCGAACTGCCTTTCGTGTAGTCATAGGCCACGCCGACCAGGAAGGCTGGCGTTATCTGATACTTGAAGTTGGCTTCGACGTTGTTGAACATCGCGGTGCCGCGATTGCCGAATGGATTCGGACCCGATCCGCCGCCGTTCAGATCGTCGAAGCGCGTATTCGAATAGGTACCGCCAAACGTAGCGGCGCCATAGGTGTACGCGGCGCCCGCGGCATATACCTCCTGGGTGCGCGCATTGGCAAAGCCGGAAAACACTGGCGACGCGATGTTGTTCAGTGACGCGAGCGGCGCGGAGCCCGTTGTATTCGCGAGTGCGCTGGTGCCGTAGAACGAGGTATTCGGATTGCGGATGTTCAGGTAGCCGACGCCGAGTCCGAGCGGCCCGTTGTAGTACGAGCCGCCAAGCGACCAGATCTGGTTCTGGGTGACATTTCCTGCTACACCGCCGAGGCTATACACGCCGCCGAATGTGAAGCCGCCATAGTTGTTGCTCGTGTACTTGATCGCGTTGTTGACGCGGTTCGAGTTGTTGATGTTGTCGAGGTCGCCCGGATGCGCGGTATAGAAGCCGCCCCATTGATCGCCGACTTCGAACAGACCGACATAGTCGACCACGGAATCGTACTGACGTCCAAGTGTCACCGTGCCATACCGTGTGCCCAGGCCGACGTACAGCTGGCGCCCGAACAGCAGCCCACCCTGGCCGAGCTTCCCGCTGCTGAGATCCATGCCGCTTTCGAGGACGAATAGCGCTTTCATGCCGCTGCCAAGATCTTCGACGCCTTTCAAACCCCACCGGCTTGCCTGAATTTCACCACTCACGAGGCTGTACTGGTGTGCACCACGCGAGTTGTTATTGAACGTCAGGCCTTCATCGACGATACCGTAAAGGGTGACACTGCTCTGCGCCTGGGCGGCTGCGCAATATGCTCCAAGTGCTCCGATGACTCCGGCGATACAAATTGATTTTTTCATCCTGTTTCCAGAATTGTTCGTTGACGTGGGTCCCTTAGTGCGAAACCAAGAGCATGTTTCACGGTCATGATTCGCCGGCCGCGAGGCTAACTGCAAAGAAGGCATCCTAAGCAAATGGAATCGATGAATTACCGGTGTGATCGCTCGACTGTCGATGGCTGAAAGTAGCGCGTGCATACGCATTCCAACCGCAGTGCTGGCGCTCTTCACAGTCGACGAGTAGCGATCGGAACCGCCGCGGCTCTCATTTGCGACGAAAATTAAGCAGCCTATTTTGTCTTGTCAATGGAACATTTGATGCGCAGAATGTCCTATTGCTGCGCAGAATGTTGAATCGTCTGCGATGCACGGACTTTTCGGTGTTTTCCCGATGGAACAAGCTCACAGGGTGCTTGTTCCATGGGTCATGCCGTGCCCGTTATGCGACCGGTTGCGTGCATGTTTTCGATCCGTCACAGCGCAGAGTTGACGACGGAAGCCAATCTTGCGAACCACTTACTGACGGCTTGCGCCTCATCGGCGCTTACGATGTAGAACAATGTTTATTTTCCAGTTTGTTCTATTGACCGGACATTACGACACTTCTAGAGTTGACCTCCATGGAAACGACGCTGCCACTGCCGAAATATCACCAAATCTATCTGGTGTTGCGCGAGCAACTTCAGGAGGGCCGCTTCGACGACGAAGGCATGCCCGGCGAACATCTTCTCGCCGAACAGTTCTCAGTCGCACGCATCACGATACGCAAGGCAATGGAGATGCTCGTCGCGGACGGGCTGGTCACGCGGCGACCGGGCGTCGGCACATGGCCGCTGCGCGCTGCCGCAGGAAAGAAGCAGGGCGATTCGAAAGGCGCACCGGTTTCGCGCCAGAAAGCGCATCTGACCGGCCTGCTTGAGAACATCGTGAATATGGGCCTTCGGACCACGGTCGAAGTGCTCGACAGCACAGTGGTGCTCGCCTCGGAGGCGATCGCCGAGGCGCTGCACCTGGCGGTGGGCGACGCCGTCTATAAGAGCGTGCGGGTGCGCAGCACGTCGGCGGGGCCTGTCTCGTTCATCACCACGCACGTGCCGAAAGCCGTGGCGGAAATCAAAAGCCGCGACCTCAAGCGCAAGCCCTTGCTGATGCTGCTCGAGGAAGCGGGCGTGCAACTTGGCGGCGCGACACAAACTATTTCCGCGCGCCTGGCCGACGCTGTGGTGGCGCGCCATCTGGACATCGCTGTCGGCTCGGCACTGCTCGCGGTCACCCGTCTGGTGCGCGACACCGACGAGCGACCCGTACAACTGTTGCAAGGCCTTTACAGGCCCGATCGTTATCAATATCAGCTACAGCTCTCGCGAATCGGCGACATCGATGCAAAGGTCTGGGTCAGCGAAGAACTGTCTGCCACATTCAACTAACGCTATCCAACGGAGATCGCATGAGTTCGCGTCGCACATTTCTGCGCCAGTCCACCGCCGCAGCAGCACTGGTTGCCGCACCCTGGGTCGCTCGCGCGGCCAGCGGCAAGAGCATCAAGGTCGGCGTGCTGCATCCTGTCACGGGAGCGTTGGCTTATTCGGGGCAGCAATGTCGTCTCGGCGCACTGCTGGCTATTGAAGACATCAACAACGCTGGCGGAATCAGGTCGCAGGGCGGTGCGTTGATCGAGCCGGTGCTGGGCGATGCGCAGTCGCGTCCAGAAGCCGGTGCGGCCGAAGTGGAGAAGATGAACGAGGCAGGTGTCTCGGCGATTGTCGGCGCATACGCATCGGCAATCTGTCTCGCGACCACGCAAACCGCTGCGAAATACGGCTTGCCGCATGTCGTGGACGTGGGCGTGGCGGATCAGATCGTGGAACGCGGCTTGACCAACACGTTTCGCTTTGGCCCGGGCTATCGGATGTGCAGCGCACGCGCGGTGGAGAACCTCGACGCACTGAATACGGGAGCCGGCAAGCCGGCCAAAACGGTCATGATCGTGCACGAAGAGTCGCTATTCGGGGCGGGCACCGCCGCGCTGCTCAGCAGCGAACTTCCGAAGTACGGCTTCGAGATCAAGGAAGTCATCAAGCATCCGAATCCGACCCGCGACTTCAACAATATCGTGTTGCGCATGCGCGCGGTCAATCCGGATATCGTGATCCCGGCAAACTATTACAACGAGTACGCGCTGCTGCTGCGAGCGATGAAACAGCAGAAGGTGCGCCCGAAAGCAATCTATTCGGTACTTGGCGGCGCGGCGTCGAGCTACAAGTTTCTGAAGGAGTTTCCCGATATTGCCGACGGGATCATCGACTGCAATCACTGGTTCAATCCCAAGGATGAGCGAGTCGGGCCATTGCGCAAACGGGTCGAGGCAAAGGGCGCATTTTTCTCGTACGAAGTGTTCATGACGTACACGGCGACGATGCTGCTTGCCGATGCGCTCGAGCGCGCCAAATCGGCCGATCGCGCGGCAATCAATGCGGCGCTTGCATCGAGCACGTTTAAAGATCACATGATGCCGTACGGGCCGACGCATTTCGTCAACGGTCAGAACACCGGCGCGCAGCCGCTGCTGACACAGGTGCTCGGCGGCGATATCAAGGTCGTGTTGCCGCCCGCCTACCGCGAGGTCGCACCGCAATTTCCGCTGAAGAGCTGAGGCAGCGCATGTTCGATCCAGTCATCCTTTTGTCGGCGCTGCTGAACGGACTGACGACGGGTGCGGTGTATGCGCTCATCGCGCTCGGCCTGACCTTGATTTACGGCGTGCTGCACATCATCAACTTCGCGCACGGCGCGGCGTTGATGATTGCACTGTATGCGGTCTTCCTGCTGAAGGAGCGACTGGGCATCGACCCGTACATGGCGTTGCCCATCGTGACGCTCGGCATGTTCGCGTTTGGCTACCTGCTGCAGCGTTTCGTGATCAACCGCGCGAGCCACGGCAAGGATGAAAACATTCTGCTGGTTACGCTCGGCTTGTCCATCGTGCTTGAAAACCTCGCACTCGTCTGGTTCCATTCCGATACGCGCAACATCGAAACGGCCTATACGCTTTCGACGATCGAGATCGGACCGGCCATGATCGCGTTACCCAAGGTCATCGCCTTTTTCGGGGCACTGGTTGTCGCGGCGGTGTTGTTCCTGATCATTCGCATGACCGACCTGGGCCGCGCGATACGCGCTGTTTCTCGCGAAAAGCACGGCGCGAAGCTGATGGGTATCGACGTCGACAAGGTCTACGCGCTGTCCTTCGGCATCGGCATGGCGTGTGTCGGCGCGGCGGCCTGTTTCCTGTTGCCGACGTATTACGTCAATCCTCAGGTCGGGAGCGGCTTCGTGCTGATCGCGTTCACGATCGTCGTGCTGGGTGGCATGGGCAGCTTTGCGGGCGCATTGGTCGGCGGCTTGCTCATTGGCGTGGTTGAATCGCTAGGAGGGTTGTGGTTTGGCGATACGCTCGGCCAGATGGGCATCTTTGCGATCTTCATCGTTGTGCTGCTTGTTCGCCCCCAAGGGCTTTTCGGCGCGAGGGCCTGACCGATGCGCGACATTCGTTCCATCCTGATCTTCGGTGTGCTGTTGGCCGTGGTCGCCAGCGTGTTGCAATCTGGCGTGCTGCTCACGTTTCTGATGATGTCGCTATACGCGGTGTTGTTGTCGCAGTCATGGAACATTCTCGGCGGCTATGGCGGGCAATTGTCGTTTGGACATGCATTGTTCTTCGGCGTGGGCGCCTACACGCAGGCCATTGCGCAATTGAGCTGGGGCTGGAATCCGTGGCTTGCGTTGCCCGTCGCCATCGCCTTCGGCGCATTTGCCGGACTGGTGGTGGGTGCGCTGGCGTTTCGCGGCGGATTGAAGGGTTCCTACTTTGCGCTGGTGACGCTGGCTTTTGCCGAAGTCGCGCGCATCCTCGCCGTGTCGGTGCCGTTCACGGGCGGCGGTGTCGGTTTGATGGTGCCGCTGCACGCAAGCGCGGCGAACCTGCAATTCGGGTCCAGGCGCGGCTATGTGTATTTGCTGCTGTCGTTCGTGATTGCTGCGCTGCTGGTCACCGCATGGTTGCGTCATTCGCGTTTCGGCGCGTACCTGCAGGCGGTGCGCGACAACGAAAGCGCCGCGCGGGCGATCGGCGTCGATCCCGTGCGCGTGAAGCTGGGCGCGATCGCGTTGTCGGCTGCGTTTATGGCGGCGGCGGGCGCGTGCTATGTGCAGATGTTCCAGTACATCGATGCCGGTATCGCGTTCGGCCCTGCGATATCGATCGAAGCGCTGGTGGGCGTGATAGTCGGCGGAGTCGGCACGTTGTGGGGACCGGTACTGGGCGCGGCGCTCCTTTATGTCCTCGGTGAATCGACCCGCAACCTGTTCGGCGAATTGCCGGGTATCAGCATGGTGATCTACGGCGTGGTGCTGGTCGTGATCGTCATGTTCTTGCCGCGCGGTCTGACGGGTGCGGGCATGTCGGTGCGGCGCCTGATGGGGCGGCCGGTGAAGCAGGGTCGCGCCAGCGAGCGCAAGGAGCAAGCCCATGTCTGAAGCGCTCTTGCAGGCCCGTGGCCTGTCCATCACGTTCGGCGGCCTGAAGGCGGTGCAGGACGTCAGTCTCGATGTCATGCCCAACACGCTGACGGCGCTCGTCGGTCCGAACGGTGCGGGCAAGACGACGCTGTTCGCGTTGCTGTCGGGGTTCCTTCGGCCGGGTGCCGGGCGCGTCCAGTATCTGGGGCGGGACATTACGGGGATGGCGCCGCATCGGTCGGCAAGGCTCGGCTTGACGCGCACGTTCCAGATCGTGCAGCCATTCGGTGCACAGACGGTACGCGAGAACATCGCGGTCGGCGCACACCTGCATCAAGCTGGGCGGCGGGCTGCGCTGGCGGCTGCGGAGGCGGTCGCGGAACGGGTGAATCTGCACGACAACCTCGATAAGCCAGCAGCCGATCTGACCGTGAGCGGCCGCAAGCGCCTCGAACTGGCGCGCGCGCTCGCGACGAAGCCTCGCCTGCTGTTGCTCGACGAGGTGCTCGCCGGACTGAATCCAAGCGAGATCGACGAGATGATTCCCGTGATTCGCGGCCTGGTCGACAGCGGCGTGACGGTGCTGATGATCGAGCACGTGATGCGCGCGGTGATGAGCCTCGCCGAACACGTCTGGGTGCTGGCGCAAGGTCGGTTGATCGCGGGCGGCACGCCGCGTGAAGTGACATCGGACCCGTCCGTGATCGAAGCGTATCTCGGTCACGGCACGGCCCAACGGCTGGCGCGTGAAGGAGAACGTCGGTGAGCGCATTGCTCGAAGTGAGCGGGCTTCGCACAGGCTATGGACGCACCGAAGTGCTGCGCGGCGTGGATATGCGTGTCGACGAAGGCGAGATTGTCGTGCTGCTCGGCAGTAACGGTGTCGGCAAGACCACGCTGAACAACACGGTGTGCGGCATCAATGCTGCGTGGGAGGGCGTCGTACGGTTCGACGGGCACGACCTGACCGGGCGGCACTACCGCGCCGTGGTCGAAGCGGGCCTGATCCAGGTGCCGGAAGGCCGGCGGATTTTCCCGAACCTGAGTGTGCGCGAAAACCTCGAGCTGGGTGCATTTGCGCGCGGCAAGCCGAGTCGCAGCCACAACCTCGCGCGGATGCTGGAGATCTTCCCGCGTCTTGGCGAACGGATCGATCAGGCGGCGGGCACGATGTCGGGCGGCGAGCAGCAGATGCTTGCAATCGCCCGGGGTTTGATGGCCGAGCCTCGTTTGCTGATTCTTGACGAGCCGTCGCTGGGTCTGTCGCCGTTGATGGTGGAAGAAATGTTCGCACTGATTGCACGCCTGCAGAACGAGGGACTCGCGATCCTGCTGGTCGAACAGAACGTCGGCCAGTCGCTCGAGACGGGACAGCGTGGCTATGTGCTCGAAAACGGGTTGATCCGGTACTCCGGCACGTGCGCGGAGTTGATGGCCAGCGACGACTTGCGTCGCGCCTATTTGGGGATGTAGTCGATGGCAGCAGCACAAACCCTTGCGCAAAAACTGATTGCGGCGGCCTGCGGGCGGTCCGAAGTGGAGGTCGGGGAAATCGTCACCTGTAACGTCGATCTTGCGATGTTCCACGACTCGAGCGGTCCGCGCCGGTTGCAGCCGATGCTCGAACAGCTCGGCGCATCGTTGTGGGATAAATCGAAGGTGGTGCTGGTGATCGACCACTACGTGCCGGAGGCCGACGACGAATCGCGCCGGATCGTACGCATCGCGCGTCAATGGGCAAGCGCGCAGCAGTTGCCGAACGTCTACGACAGCGTCGGTATCTGCCATGTGGTCGTGCCGGAACATGGGCACCTGCGACCGGGCATGTTCTGCGTGGGCGGCGACTCGCATTCGCCCACGGGCGGCGCGTTCGGCGCGTACATGTTCGGCATCGGCAGCACGGAGATGCTTGGCGTCGCGGTATCCGGGCAGATCTGGGTCAAGGTGCCGGAGACCTTGCAGATGCACTGGCGTCATCGGCTTTCGCATGGCGTGACGGCGAAAGACATGATGCTGCATATGATCGGCCGCTTCGGCATGAACGGCGGCCGCTATCAGGCCGTCGAATTCTGCGGTGAAGCCATCAGCGCACTGTCGATGCAGGAACGCATGACGCTGTCGAACATGAGCGCTGAACTGGGGTCGCAGGTCGGCCTGATCGCGCCGGACGCAATCACCGTCGACTATCTTCGCGCCGCGGGTGTGCAAGATGAAATCGATATCGCCCGCTGGCAAAGCGATCCGCAAGCCCGCGTCGAAACGCACGACTTCGACGCCGCGCAACTCGCGCCGCAAGTAGCCGCACCGCACAGCCCGGCGAATACGCGCGATGTTCGTGCGTTCGGCGATGTCGCTGTGCAGGTTGCCTATATCGGCGCGTGCACCGGCGCGAAACTCGAAGATTTGCGCGCGGCGGCGGACATATTGCGCGGGCGCCGGGTGGCAGACGGCGTGCAACTTGTCGTGGCACCGGCCAGTATCCGCGATCAGTCGCAAGCGGCAAGCGAAGGCGTGATGGATGTGCTGAAATCCGCTGGCGCGCAAGTGCTCGCGACGACATGCGGCGCGTGTGCCGGGTACGGTGGCTCGATTCCCGAAGGCAGCACGGTGGTGTCGAGCACCGCGCGCAACTTCAAAGGCCGGATGGGCGCCGAGACGGCGCAGGTCTATCTGGGCTCGCCCTATACGGTCGCGGCGTCTGCGTTGCGCGGACGCATTACCGATCCTCGCGAGGTGCTCGCATGACCGTTTGCTTCACGGCGTCCGCCGAAACCGGGCGGGCTCCCGATATGCATCGCGTATGGCGGGTCGGTGCGGATATCAACACCGATTCGCTCGCACCCGGCGCATACATGAAATTCGGCATCGACGAAATCGCCCGCCATTGCTTGCAAAACGAGCGCCCCGATTTTGCAGCAGGCGTGCAGAAGGGCGATGTGCTCGTGGCAGGACCGAACTTCGGCATCGGCTCATCGCGCGAACAGGCGGCCGCTGCGCTGGTACGGCTGGGCGTGCGGGCCGTGATCGCACCCGCGTTCAATGGCCTGTACTTTCGCAACGCCTTCAACGTCGGCCTGTTGCTGCTGACGTGCGCCGATGCGGAAACGATCGAAGAGGGCGAGCGTATCACAATCGACCCGCACGGCGGCGGCATCCTGCTGGCCAACGGCCGCGAATTGCCGTGCGATCCCGTCCCTGCATTTCTGCTCGACATGGTCGACGCAGGCGGCCTGCTCAACCTGCTCAAGCAGCGTTACCCCACACCCAACGGAGTCACCTCATGCTAGACCCGGTCACGCTGGCGGTCCTCAAGGGCCGGCTGGAACAGATCGCCGACGAAATGGACGCAACCCTGTACCGCAGCGCTTTCAATCCGATCATCGCGGAAGCCCATGACGCCTGCCACGGGATTTACGACGCCGTTTCCGGCGCGACCCTGGTGCAAGGCAAGTCGGGCCTGCCGGTGTTCGTCGGCGCGATGGCGTTCGCGGTGAAGGCGGCCATCCGCGTGGCAGGCGAGCGGGGCGGCATGATCGACGGCGATGTGTGGCTCTTCAACGATCCGTACGAAGGCGGCACGCACGCGAACGACTTCAAGCTGGTGCGTCCCGTGTTTCGCGACGGCAAGCTGTTCTGCTTCCTTGCGTCGGCGGCTCACTGGCACGACGTCGGCGGTGCGGTGCCGGGCAATTACAACCCGGCCGCCACGGAGTGCTGGCAGGAAGCCGTGCAAATTCCGCCTGTGCGGATCGTGCGGCGCGGCGAACTCGACGGCGACGTGCTCGCCATTCTGAAAGCGAACACGCGCTTGCCCGATAGCCTGTGGGGCGATCTGAACGGCCAGCTCGCCGCGCTCGAACTCGGCGCGCGCCGCCTGAACGATCTGCTCGGCGACTACGGCGACGACGTCGTGCTCGAATCGCTCGCCCTGTTGCGCGAACGGGCAGTCAGGCTGATGCGCTCGCACGTGGCGGCGCTGCCCGATGGCGACTACAGGTTCGAAGACATGCTGGATAACGACGGCGTGCGCGACGAACCGCTGAAGATCGCCTTGTGCATGCGTGTAGCCGGCGACACGCTGACACTCGATTTCACCGGCACATCGCCGGCTTGTGCGGGACCGGTGAACATCTCGCGCGCCACGGCGATCGCCGCCTGCTATGTCGCGCTGAAGCATCTGTTCCCGGATGTGCCCGCGAATGCGGGCGTGCTCGACGCCGTGTCGTTCGTATTGCCGGATGGGCTCGTGATTTCGGCTGACCGGCCGCGCCCGGTCAGCGGCTATACGGAAACGATCCTGCGCATGATCGACGTGATTTTCTGCGCGATGGCCCAGGCCGCGCCGGAACTCGCAATGGCGCAGGCGTACGGCACGATCAACGCGCTGTCGATAGCGGGTCATCGCAGCGGCGGCGCACGCAAAGGTCAGCGCTGGGTGATGTTCAGTTTTTTCGGCGGCGGCCACGGCGGACATTCGCAAGGCGATGGCCTGAGCCACGGCAATGCGCCTATTTCGACCGCGACGATCCCGCCGCTGGAAATTCTGGAGGCCGCGTATCCGGTGCGCTTCACGCAATGGGCGTTACGTCCCGATTCGGGCGGCGACGGCACCTTTCGCGGCGGGCTGGGCGCGATCTATGAAATCGAGTTGCTCGAAGAGGAAGCGGAAGCGTTCATTTTCGGCGAGCGCGGACGCTCCGCGCCGCAAGGCATCGCGGGCGGCGCGGCGTCGGTGCGCAACGTGTTCCGCTATCAGCATGATGGCGAATGGCGCACGCCGCCGATGGCGTCGAAGATGCTCGGCATCCGCCTGAAGCGAGGTGAGCGCGTGCGGCTGGAAACGCCCGGCGGGGGCGGCTATGGCGCGCCGTCGGAACGATCGGATGCGGCGCGCGAACACGATCGCGCGATGGGTTATGTCACGGTGGGACTGAAGGAGCAAGAAGCATGAAGGATGCGGCACACGGTTCTCTCGTCGTCGGCGTCGACGTGGGTGGCACGTTCACCGACCTGTTCGTCCTCGACGAAGCCGCGGGCACCGCGCGGGTGGTCAAGGTGCCGTCGACACGCGGCGAAGAAGCGCGCGGATTCATGAACGGCATCGAACGCATTGGCGGAGAAGCCGAGGGGCAGGGCGGAGCACGTGCGATTGCGACCGTCGTGCATGGCACCACGGTCGGCACCAATGCGCTGCTCGAACGGAAGGTGGCCCGCACCGGCATCATCACGACGGAAGGCTTTCGCGACGTGCTCGAGATGCGTCGCCGCGACAGGCCGCGCACCTGGGGCTTGCGCGGCACGTTCGAACCGGTCGTGCCACGCGATCTGCGACTCGAAGTGAGCGAGCGCGTGCTCGCCGACGGCACGCTGCACACGCCCGTGGACATCGCTCAGGTCGAGGCCGCCGCGCGTGCGCTGCTCGAACGCGGCTGCGAGGCCGTGTGCGTGTTCTTCGTCAACGCCTACGCCAATTCCATCAATGAAGCGCATGCCGTGGCGGCGGTGCGCGCGATCTGGCCCAACGCGAACGTGACGGCGGCGACGGAAGTGTTGCCCGAGATCCGCGAGTTCGAACGATGTTCGACGGCCACGCTGAACGCGTCGTTGCAGCCCGTCGTGGGCAGCTATCTGACGCGTCTCGAGAGCGATCTGAAAGCGCACGGGTTTGGCGGCGAACTGCTGGTGGTGCAGAGCAATGGCGGGATCATGTCACGCCAGACCGCGTGCGACGTGCCCGTGCGCACCGCGTTGTCTGGCCCGGCTGCGGGTGTGATCGCCTGCGCCGCGATCGGGCGGGCGGCAGGCTTTCCGAATCTGGTGACGGGCGATATGGGCGGTACATCGTTCGATGTTTCGCTGGTTGCGCGCGGCGAAGCGTCGTTGTCCGCGCAGACCTCGATCGATTTCGGCATGGTGGTGCGCGCGCCGATGATCCAGATCGAAACGATCGGCGCGGGGGGCGGGTCCATCGCATCGGTCGATGCGGGCGGCCTGCTGCAGGTCGGCCCCGAGTCGGCTGGCAGCGTGCCGGGTCCTGCGTGCTACGGACGCGGCAATATGCGCCCGACCGTCACCGATGCCAACGTGCTGCTTGGCCGGATCGCCGCCGATCGTCCGCTGGGCGGCGGGCTTCTGTCGCGCATGGAGGTCGGCAAGTCGCGCGAGGCGATCGAGATGCACGTCGGCGCGCCGCTTGGACTCGATGCGTATGCGGCAGCCGAAGCGATCCTCACTGTGGCGAACGCAAAGATGGCTGGCGCGATCCGGCTGGTGTCGATCGAGCGGGGCCATGATCCGCGCGAGTTCGCCTACATGCCGTTCGGCGGCGGCGGCGCGCTGCATGTGTGCGCGATGATGCGCGAGGTCGGCACCACGACGGGCATCGTGCCGCGTTTTCCGGGCGTGACGTCGGCGATCGGCTGCGTGATTGCCGATATGCGCCACGACGCCGTGCAGACGTTGAACCGGGGGCTGGCCGAACTCGACGTCGACGATTTGCGTGCCCGCGTCTCGGGCATGGCGGACACGTGCCAGCAGCGGCTCGATTCGGCGGGCGTCGCTTTCGAAGCGGTGCGTGAAAACGTCGAACTGGACATGCTGTACGTCGGCCAGAGTCATACGGTGCGTGTCGAAGTGCAGCGCAATGCGCTCGATCGCGCGACCATCGGCGCCGCTTTCGAAGCGGCGTATCGCACGGCGTTCGGCCGTGCGCTCGACGGCATCCCCGTGCGCATCATGAACCTGCGCTATGCGCGCATCGGTGTGCGCCCGAAGTTCGATCTGGCCGTGCTCGCGCCGAAGGCCACGGCGATGCCCGCATCGCCTGGCACGCAAGCGGTGTTTCATGACGGCCAGTGGTGGGACGCCGTGCGTTATGCACGCCTCGACTTGCCAGTGGGTGCAACGGTGGAGGGGCCCGCGATCCTCGAACAGGCCGATACGACGATCTGGCTCGAACCCGGTTTCAGCGGTCGAGTCGATCCACTGGGCAATCTGCTGATCACGCGCCGCACGACCTGAGAGATACGCATGATGACATCCAGCACGCAACTCGATCCACGGCAGACCGCGCTCGTCATCGTCGATCTGCAGAACGACTTTGTGAGCGACGGCGGCGCTTATCATCGCGGCGGCGCGGCGTCGGACGCGGCGCGCGCCTTGCCGCAGCGCGTGGCGCCTGTGGCGCGCGCGCTCAAGCAGCGCGGTGGATTCGTCGCGGCAAGCCAGTTCACGTTATGGCCCGACGCCCAAGGCGAGCCGATGATCTCGCCGCATCTGCGGAATTTGCGCCCGTTTCTGCGTCGAGGCGACTTTGTTGCTGGGTCACACGGTCACGCGACGGTTGCCGCACTCGACGATCTCGTCGATGTGTCGGTGTGGAAAGTCGCGTACTCCGCCTTCTTCAACACGCAGCTTGACTGGGTGTTGCGTCGCGCGGGCATCGAGGCCGTGGCGATCTGCGGCATCGTTACCAACGGCGGCGTGGCCAGCACCGCGCGCGACGCGCATATGCGGGACTATCGCGTGCTCGTTTTAGGCGACGGTTGCGCGGCATCGACGCAGGCAGCGCACGATGCCGCGCTTGCCGATCTGTGCACGGTCGGCGAGGTGACCACGTGCGAGGCTTTCCAGGGCCGCCTTGGCGCGTAAGCAGAACAGAGGCGGGCTGGCCGACATGGTGGCGGCGTTACCCGTCCGAAAACAGGTATAGAGACAATGGCGACGAAAGCAAACAGACTTACGACCCTCCTTCAGCAAGGCTCGGTGCTTGCACCTGGCGTCTTCGACGCATTGACGGCGTTGATCGCCGAACAGGCCGGCTTCAAGGCGCTGTATCTTTCCGGCGCATCGATTGCCTACACGCGGCTGGGCCGCTCGGATGTGGGACTGACGACGTCGTCAGAAGTCGAAGATACGCTTGCGCGGATTACCGAGCGTGTCGATGTTCCAGTGATCGTCGATGCCGATACAGGCTTCGGCAACGCCCTGAACGTCAAGCGTACGGTGCGTGGTTTCGAGCGCGCTGGCGCGGCCATGATCCAGCTGGAAGATCAGACCTTCCCGAAACGCTGCGGACATCTGGATGGAAAATCGCTGATCCCGGCCGCCGAGATGTGCGGCAAGTTGCGCGCGGCTGTCGATGCGAGATCGAACCGCGACACGATGATCCTGGCGCGCACCGATGCCGTGGCCGTCGAGGGACTGGATGCGGCGCTCGATCGCGCCGAGCGATATCTGGAAGCGGGCGCCGATGCGCTGTTCATCGAGGCGCTGCGCTCGGTTGAACAGATGAAAGCGGCCTGCGATCGCTTCGCAGGACGGGTTCCCTTGCTCGCGAACATGGTCGAGGGAGGCAAGACGCCCGTGCACAGCGTGCAGGCGCTGACGCAACTGGGATTCCGCATCGTTATATTTCCCGGAGGCACGGCGCGCGCGGTCGCGCATACGTTGCAGGGCTACTACGCCAGTCTGCGCGAGAACGGAACGACTTACCCCTGGCAAGACCGCATGCTCGATTTCGACGGCATTAACGACGTGATAGGGACGCCGGCGTTGATGACGGAATCGAAGCTGTACGGCTAAAGGCGCTGATCGGCTGTTCGTGACGATCGAGACGGCTCAACGGAGGTCAGGGCCACGGAAAGCGTCCTGAATGATTCCGTCAAGCATCGTTGCGGGTGGACGTGTATCACTTCGCATGCTCGCCGCCGCGCGCCACCTTGTTGCGCATACTTGGCTCACCACTGTCACACAAGCGTCAGGTGACCCACGTAGCCATGTTGGCCGCATACAGGAGCGTTGCGATGCCCAGTCAAATTCGCCGAACCGGGAGTACGTCGAGCGATCACCCGGTATCGGCGCCGTCCACGTCGACTGCCAAACCGGCAGCCAATCCGGCCAGCCCGGCCAAAGCCAGGCTGCCCGGCGCCAGATTGAGCGCGTTGTCGTCGTTTTCGAAGACGGTGAAGGAGAAGACCAGCCGTCCCATTGTCCCGCCGACGGGCGACATGGTAACGACACAAACAAAATGGAACGGCGTGGTGATCAAAACGCGGCCCGGCGATTCAAAGGCGTTTACCGGGCAGGTTCATGCAGCGCTGGATGAGATCGCGAGCCAACCGGCGGGCAAGCAGTTGCTGCAAGAGATCGGGGACCACCAGAGTAACGACAAGTTCGGCTACAAGGTCGCAATCATGCCCCAGGCCTCGGAGAAGCGGCAAACGTTGTTCGGGCGGCCGCGGACTTATGCGGACGGGAACGTCACCAGATCGGCCAGCGATCAAAAAGCTTCGACACCGGGTGAAGGCACTGTGTCGTCCGTCAAATGGAACCCGCAGCAAACCGTTACGCCGGATGGCAAGCGGCCACCGTTCATCGGGCTCGCCCATGAAATGATCCACGCGCACAACAATCTGAAAGGCGAATCCAGTCTGATTTCGAAACCCTCCAGTTCGACGGCCGGTATGGGCGCGCAAGGACCGGGCGAGATTGCCGAGGCAAAGACGTCGCACCCTGCAGATCCAAAAATCGAAGACGAAAATAAAGTGGTGGGTTTAGGAAAATATGCCGATAGCGCTGCCTATCCGTTGACTGAAAACACGATTCGCCAGGAGCACGGCTTGCCACCGCGGCAAGCGTATTCCGGACTGGATGAATAGCGACTACGGCGGCGAACCCGACGTCATGCGCCGGGTCAGGAAAGCAACGAAGTAAGTGCGTAGCGGCGTGAGGGCTTCACCCGGGTTGAGACTGCTGACATTCCGTTTTGAACCACTGGTCGACCAGGCGCTGCGCGGCGTGCAGATTCTCTGGGAACTTGGGGTCGTCGTTCCAGGGTGACGGGTTGTAGCCCGCTTTCCTCAGGGCCGAGAGCTCGCTTTGTTGTTGCTCCCTCGTCGGAGGTGCGTTGCTTCTGATCGCGGCAAGGTCGCGGCACTCCGTTGGGCTCAGATGTGGCCCGCTTTGCGGCGCGCCGGCAGTGGCGCATCCAGCCAGGAGGAGCACCAACGCAGCAAGCGTCGAGCGGTTTCTCGGGAGGTTTTCCATAGCGCGTCTCCATGCGTCCATGGGCGCAACGCAAGTGTGCGATGCCGCCGGTCGCGCGTGACTTCCGCGTCTATTTTGCCTGACTCCCGTCACCAGAAGTGGCGCACTGCACAAGCGCGTTGTGCGCCAGCGCGTTCGAATGACCATCGCACTTTAGACAGGAAAAATGCGCCCATCGGTCATTCGAAGTCGACACGCGACGAGTGGCCCGTCTGCGTCGTGGTGCGACTTGACGGCCTTCCCTTAAGCGGTCGCAGAGCCCGGCTTTTCCGCATGACCGCCGAAGTCCTTGCGCATGGCGGACAGCACGCGATTCGCGAAGTCCGCTTCGCCGCGCGAGCTGAAGCGTGCGAAAAGCGCGGCGCTCAGCACGGGCACAGGCACGCCTTCGTCGATCGCGGCATCGATAGTCCATCGGCCCTCGCCCGAATCCGATACCCGCCCCGCGTAGTCCTTCAATTCGCCGTCGCGCGACAGCGTGCCTGCGATCAGGTCGAGCAGCCACGAACTGATGACGCTCCCGCGTCTCCACAGTTCGGCGATATCGCCCAGATTGAGGTCGTATTGATAGAACTGCGGGTCGCGCAACGGCGAGGTTTCCGCATCGATTTCGCGCGATTGCTTGCCTGCATTCGCGTGCCGCAGGATGTTCAATCCTTCCGCATACGCGGCCATCATCCCGTACTCGATACCGTTGTGGACCATCTTGACGAAGTGGCCGGCACCTTGCGGCCCGCAATGCAGGAAACCGCGCTCTGCCGTGCTGCCGTCCTGTTGCCGATCCGCTGTGCGCGGTGCGGCCGCGACGCCCGGCGCGAGCGCGGCGAAGACGGGTTCGAGGTGCTTCACGATATCCGTCTCGCCGCCGATCATCAGGCAATAGCCGCGTTCGCGCCCCGCCACGCCGCCGCTCGTGCCGACATCGACGTAATGTAATTGTTTCCCGGCGAGTTCGTTGCCGCGGCGAATGTCGTCGTGATAGTGCGAGTTGCCGCCGTCGATCACGATATCGCCGGGCTCCAGCAGCGGCACCAGTTTGTCGAGCGTCGAATCGACCACGGCGGCAGGCACCATGAGCCACACGGCGCGCGGCTTTTGCAGCCTGGCGACGAGATCTTCGAGCGTCGACGCGCCGTCGATACCTTCCTGCTGGAGCCGTTGCACCGCAGCGGGCTGGACGTCGAACACGACGCACCGCTGACCGCCCTGGGAAAGCCGCCGCACCATGTCGGCGCCCATGCGCCCGAGTCCAATCATTCCGAGTTGCATGTGCCGCTCCCAAAATGTGTGTTGAGCGAGATGTCACACGCGCAGCCCTTTTGCATGAGCCGCACCGTGTCCGTCGGCGGGTGTGCCGCGACGTGTGCTTCTACGAGAGCGCGCGATAGCGGGAAAAGTTCCCCTTCGCACGCGCCTCGCCGTGAAGCGCAACGTGGTCGTCACGCGGTCGGCGTATGGCACCGATAAGCGCTGCACGCTGGAAGCGTTCGGGCAGCTGGCGGCTGGATCGAGGCGGTATCCACGCGATTCGCCTCGAACTGATCCAAATAGTCCGACTATAGTTAAGGGTATACGTTGATTAGTCAGAAAAAGTACGTGATATAGGATTTTTGGCAGGGTCGTCAGGCGCACACGCATGCACACGGGGTCGTGAAGTGTGGTGCGGCCCGGCCGGGGCATCACTCGCCTGCGCCGTCATGCACAGCAAGTTATCCAAAAACTCAAAGTCTGGAGGATGACATGACCGGCAAGCGGAGCCCCAAAGGCGAAGTTCAGAGCATGCGTCGCGGCATGCTGCAAGGTGCCGCGCTGAGTGCGGCAATGGCAATGCTTGGCGGAGCGATCACACCCGCCCAGGCCGCAGAGGCGGGGCCATTCCCCGCCCACAAGCGCTGGAAGATCGTCTTCGTCAACCATGTGACCACCAATCCTTTTTTTGTTCCGACGCAATACGGCATTCAGGACTCCACGGCTTTGCTCGGCATGGACTACCAGTGGACGGGCTCGGCCAATGCCGACATCGCCGAAATGGTCAATGCCGTGAATGCGGCCATTGCCGGCAAGGCCGACGCGATCGCCGTGCCCATCGTCGATCCAAAGGCTTTCGACAAACCTATCCAGGCCGCGCTCGACGCGGGTATCCCCGTGTTCGCGTACAACGCCGATGCGCCACAGGGTTCCGCGAATCCACGCTTGAGTTACATCGGCCAGGATCTGTATCTGTCCGGATATCAGATGGGCGAGCGCATCGCCAGTCTCATCGATAGCGGCCTGGTTGCGCTGTTTATCGCCACGCCGGGGCAGCTCAACATTCAGCCCCGGCTGGACGGCGCCGCCGCTGCCATCAAGAAGTCGGGCAAGAAAATCGACGTGCAAACCATTGCCACTGGCGCGACCGTCAACGAAGAACTCTCGAAGATCAAGTCGTTTTATCTCGGCCACCAGGATCTCAAAGGCATGTTTGCTGTCGACGCGGGCAGCACTCAGGGCGTCGCCGAGGTGATGAAAGAGTCCAATCTGCCCGCCAAGGGCGTGCATGGCGGCGGGTTCGACCTGCTGCCGCGCACGGTCCAGCTGATTCACGACGGCTTCCTCGATTTCACGATCGACCAGCAACCCTACGTGCAAGGTTTCTATACGGTAGTCCAGGCGTTCGTGTTCCTGGCGTCGGGCGGGCTCGTCGGGCCGGCCAATGTCAACACCGGCCTGAAATTCGTGACCAAGGGCTCGGTCGATCCTTACCTGAGCACCTCCACCCGTTACGAAGGCAAGAGCACGAAGCCTGAAATCGTGCCGCGCTCGGGGGCGATCAAGGGGTGAGCTCGCCTGTGGTGGACATCAAGAAAGCACAACGCCCGCGGCGCTGGCCGCGGGCGTTCGTGCGCTCGAGCGAAATCCGCATCCTCGCGGTGGCGATCATTCTGTGTGCTTACTTCGAGACGGCGAACCATGATTTTCTGCTGACGCACGCGAGCCTCCAGAACCTGTCGCAGTTCATCGCGCCCGTCGCGATCATTGCGTTCGGTGAAATCATGTTGATGATCGGCGGAGAGATCGATCTTTCCGCCGGCATGGTCTTCGCATTCGCGCCTTTCGTCATGCATTTTGCTCACGAGGCAGGCGCGCCCGCCTGGCTGGCCATGCTGGCGGGTGTCGTCGCGGCGGGGCTGGTTGGGCTGTTCAACGGCGCGGTATCGGTCTATCTGCGGATTCCTTCGTTCGTCACCACGTTGGGCACGCTGTTTTTCGTGAACGGATTCACGCTGACCATTTCACGCGGCACGCCCGCTTCGCCACCCGAGGAGGGCGTTTTCGCCGAGTTCGTCGGTGCGTGGGGCTACAGCGAAATCATCTGGACAATCGCCCTCGCCGCGCTCATGCACGTGCTGTTGCGTCACACGCGCTGGGGTTTGCACACGATCGCATCGGGCGCCAATCCGCTGGGCGCGAGCGAGGCGGGTATCCATGTCAGGCGTCTGAAGCTCCGCAATTTCATACTCGCTTCGGTGCTCGCCGGTTTGACGGGCATCCTGGAGGGCTTCCGTATTTCGTCCATCGATCCGCAAGCGGGTGGCAATCAGATCATGTTCCTCGCGGTGGCCGCGGCGGTGATTGGCGGCACGCCACTCGCGGGAGGATCGGGCACGATCATCGGCGGTCTGATCGGCGCAGCCGTGCTCGGCATTCTGAATGATGGCTTCACGCTGATCGGCATCAATGCGTTTACCTTCAACATGATTCTTGGTGCGGCGATTCTCGCTGCGATGATCTTCAACATCCACGTCGTCCGTCTGGCGCGCAAAGGAGAGTTGTGATGTCCTCGTTGCCGCAAGAGGCATTGCGCGGGGAAGATATAGTCAAGCGATTCGGTGCCGTGACCGCGCTCGACGGCGTGTCGCTGACGCTCAGGCAAGGCGAGATTCTCGGCATCCTGGGCGACAACGGCGCGGGCAAGTCGACCCTGATCAAGATTCTCACTGGCTTTCATCAGCAGACGAGCGGCAAGCTGTTTCTTGGCGGCGAAGAGACCCTGCTGCGTTCCGTCGATCACGCGCGCGCGTTAGGTATCGAGTGCGTGTATCAGGATCTGGCGCTCGCGAATTCGCTGAGCATTTATCACAACATGTTCCTGAACCGGGAGATCATTCGCCCCGGTCCGTTCCGCCTGCTGAATCATCGGGCGATGCGCCAGCGGGCCGCGGAATGTCTCGAAGAGATCGGCGTGCATGTTCCATCCGTCGATTTGCCTGTCGAGCAGCTTTCCGGTGGCCAAAGGCAGGCCATCGCGGTGGCGCGCGCGGTCAATTCGAATGCACGGATTCTGTTGCTCGACGAACCGCTCGCGGCAATGGGCGCCCGCGAGGCCGGGCTGATCATCGATCTGATTCTGCGCCTGAAGGGAAAGGGCGGTCTGTCGATCATCATGATCATGCACAACTACGCGCAGACGCTCGACATTGCCGATCGCGTCATGCTGATGCAACGAGGCCGTGTGACGTATCAGCGAGAGACGGCCAGCACGTCCGTCGCCGAGTTGATGGATATCGTTCGTCGCGAATATCGAACGATGCGCGGGCAGACATCGTCAAGCTGAATGGCATGGCGCCGGCGCTGAACGGCGTGCGTGGGAATCGATTGGATTTGCGCTCGTGGCACGCCGTCGGTGGGTCAGAAGCGGTGTTTCAGGCCAACCGTCGCCTGAATCTGATTAGTCGTCGCGGAGGGGGCGCTTATGCCATTGATCCATGCCACGCCCAACGGCGAAGTGCCGCTTGGGCTGACGCGTTGCCATACCCCTTGAACATAGGCGTCGGTGCGTCGCGAGAAGCGGTAATCGGCCATGGCGCTCAGCTGATTCCAGTGCGGGACGCCACCACCGCCATTGCCGCCGGCGCGTGTATAGGTATAAGCGCCCGCGAGTTCGATCGTGGGGCTCAGCGCATAGCGAAAATTGCTCTCGAAGTTCTGAAACGTGCCGCTCAGCCCGGACTGGAAAAACTGGGCGAGCTTGCTGTGCGAGTAGACGAAGCCTGCCACGGCTGGGCCGAAGGTGTAGTTGACGCCGGCGCCAAAGGTCTTCTGGCTACTGGCTAGTACGCCCAAAGGCACGCTGGTTGGCGACTGCGCGCCTTGCAGGGACGAGCCGGTGGTATCGGTGACTGCGCCGTTCGTGTTCAACCCTGCCGGCGTGCGCGCCGAGCTGTTGAGTTGAAGGTAGCCAGCGCCGAAATTCAGCGCGCCCCATATGTAGGAAATGCCGAAGCTATAGGCGCGATTGTTCGTGAATGCACCTGCCTCGTTGGAGAAGCCATACAGTGCACCGACCTTGAGTCCACCCATATCCGGACTCAGGTACTTCACGGAATTATTGATCTGAAACGAATCGTTCAGGTTGTCGTTGTCCAACGGATGCGCGAAATGCGTACCGCCGAACTCCGTGCCCGTCAATGAAAGCGGCGCGACGAAATCGACCATGCCGTCGGTTTGGCGCCCAAGCGTCAGCGAGCCATAGCTGCGACTCGTCAACCCGACATACGCCTGCCGATTGAAGATCCTGTTGCTCGACGAATACTGGCCATTGTTCAGGTTGAAGCCGCTTTCCAGCGTGAAGACAGCCTTCAATCCCGCGCCCAGATCCTCGGACCCGCGAAGCCCCCAGCGGCTGTACTGAACGGCACCGCTCGTCATTTGCCAGTTGCTATGTCCGCCTCCCGTGCCGCTGATCTGGTTGTTGGTGTAAGTCAGACCGGCATCGATCAGCCCGTAAAGCGTAATACTGCTTTGCGCCTGCGCGGCCCCGGACAGTGTGGCAACAGCCGCCGCGCCAGTTATAAGCAACCTGTTCATTTGTCTACTCCCGCCAGACCGAGAGAAAGAGCGTTTCGAATCGCTTTGACACAGACGTCGATATTTGCAGGCGTTCTTCACTCACTGTATGCGATCGCGATAAGAAGCACCAGATGACATGATGACGACCGCGCCGCAGTCAATTGATCTGAGGTACAGAAGGTCCAGGCGGCTCGCGCATCGATGCTAGTCAACAGGGGGAGACCGCCTCGCCGGGACATGCTCGACATGCCCCCCGGCCGGGTGCGCGCAACCGGCGCGCTTCAGTCACGCGCGCGTCGCACCGCCGCGACGCGTCCATCGAGCCATTCCTGATGGCGATTGATCATCGGAGTGGGCCGCGTTTGCGCCAGCTGCCTCGCAGGAGTCGCCGTGGGCTACCTGCGCAAGCGCTTGGGCGGCACGCAATGCAAGGTGGCGCGCGGGCCGCGCGCTCACGCCTGAAGATGCGCTTTCGGGCTCACGGCCGCCGCGCGCGGCCGATGCGAATGACGCCGCTTACTGCGGCTTGCCCGACGCGAGTTGCTGGTTGCGGTCCGTCAGAAAGCGCAGCAGCCCGTCGATACCGCTTTGCTGGATCGTCTCGCCGAACTGCTGCCGGTACGTCTGCACGAGCCACGCCCCCATCACGTTGAGGTCGTACACGCGCCAGCCTTGCGGCGTCTTGCGCAGACGGTAGTCGATCTCGACGGGCTGCGCGTTGGTGGAGGCAATCGTGCGCACGACGGCATCCGAGTCCGTCGGCGCGACGCGCATGGGCGGATAGTCGATCTTCTGATCCGGCTTGAGCTGCGCGAGCGCGCCCGAATACAGATGGATCAGCAACATCTTGAACTGTTGCGTGAGCTGTTGCTGTTGCGCGGGCGTGGCCGTGCGCCAGTAGCGGGCGAGCGCAAGCTGCGTCGTATGTTCGAAGTCGATGTAAGGCAGGATGTCCCGGTTCACGATGTCCATGATGCGCGGGATATCCGATGGGTCGATCGCCTGCTTGTGGACTTCGTCGAGCACCTGCTGCGTGACTGACTTGATCAGAATCTGCGGATCGGAGCTGTCGACGGTTTGCGCGGATACGGTATTGCCGAAGGCAAGCATCGTGAGGAACAGGACGGCAACAAAAAATCGCGATCGGATGTGGGCAATATTCATGATGTCAATGCGTTGTCTAACAACACTGGCGGAGGGCTTCGCCGCGGCGACATCTATTGTAGGGGCGTGGCAAAAAATCGGCAGCGAGGGTGCCTGCCATCGCCGAAACCTATGACGGGCAGAGCAATCTGATATTTGCGCCGGTGCAGGGCAGGCTTTCAAATAGAGGCTGCAAACGAGGCTCGGGCTCGTGATCCTTCTATCAAAGTGGAGACGACCATGAAAGTGCTGATCCCTGTCAAACGCGTGGTCGACTACAACGTGAAGGTCCGCGTGAAGTCGGACAACACGGGTGTCGACGTGGCGAACGTGAAGATGTCGATGAATCCGTTCGACGAAATCGCCGTCGAAGAGGCGGTGCGGTTGAAGGAAGCGGGGGTTGTCAGCGAGGTGGTTGCCGTTTCGTGTGGCGTTGCGCAAAGTCAGGAAACGCTGCGCACGGCGCTGGCGATCGGCGCGGATCGCGCGGTGCTGGTCGAGTCGAATGAAGAACTGCAACCGCTGGCGGTGGCGAAGCTTTTGAAGGCACTGGCCGACAAGGAACAACCTTCGCTCATGATTCTCGGCAAGCAGGCAATCGACGACGACGCCAATCAGACGGGGCAAATGCTCGCTGCACTGGCGGGCTTGCCGCAAGCGACGTTTGCATCGAAAGTTGTCGTGGCGGACGGGAAGGCGACCGTATCGCGTGAAGTCGATGGCGGCGCGCAAACGCTGTCGCTCACGCTTCCAGCTGTGATCACGACCGATCTGCGCCTCAATGAGCCGCGTTATGTGACGCTGCCGAACATCATGAAGGCAAAGAAAAAGCCGCTCGAAACCGTAACGCCCGAAGACCTGGGCGTCGATGTCACGCCGCGTCTGAAGACACTGAAAGTCAGCGAGCCGCCGAAGCGCCCGGCGGGCGTGAAGGTGGCCGACGTGTCCGCGCTGGTCGAGAAGCTCAAGACGGAAGCCAAAGTTTTCTGAAGCACAGGAAAGAACATGACGATTCTGGTAATTGCCGAACACGACAACGCGGCGCTGAAGGCAGCGACGCTGAACACGGTTGCTGCCGCGCAGAAGATTGGCGGCGACATTCATCTGCTGGTGGCAGGGCACAATGCGCAGGGCGCAGCCGATGCGGCCGCGAAAGTGGCAGGCGTATCGAAGGTGTTGCTTGCCGATGCGCCGCAACTGGCCGAAGGCCTCGCGGAAAATATCGAAGGGACGGTGCTGAACATCGCGAAGAATTACTCGCACATCCTCGCGCCCGCCACCGCCTACGGCAAGAACATCGCGCCGCGCATCGCGGCAAAGCTCGACGTGGCGCAGATCAGCGAGATCACGGCTGTGGTCGGCGCCGATACATTCGAGCGTCCGATCTACGCCGGCAACGCGATCGCCACGATCCAGTCTCAAGACCCGATCAAGGTCATCACAGTGCGTGCAACGGGCTTCGATCCCGTTGCACCGGAAGGCGGCAGCGCATCCATCGGGAAGATCGACGCAGCGGCTGACGCGGGCATCTCGCAGTTCGTGAGCCGCGAAGTCACGAAGCTCTCCCGTCCGGAACTGACGTCGGCGAACATCATTGTTTCTGGCGGGCGGGGTCTGGGCAGCGCGGAGAACTACACGCAAGTGCTGGAGCCGTTGGCAGACAGACTACAGGCCGCGTTGGGCGCATCGCGCGCCGCCGTCGACGCTGGCTACGTGCCCAACGACTATCAGGTCGGCCAGACGGGCAAGATCGTCGCGCCGCAGTTGTACATCGCGGTCGGCATCTCCGGCGCGATCCAGCATCTGGCGGGCATGAAGGACTCGAAGGTGATCGTCGCGATCAACAAGGACGAAGAAGCGCCGATTTTCAGCGTGACGGATTATGGTCTGGTCGGCGATCTGTTCAGCGCCGTGCCCGAACTGACGGTCGCACTGTGATGAACCAGTTTGCCGGGAGTCGAGATGTTGCAGCCTGTTGATCGCCACCGTCGCTCGTTTCTGTTCGTGCCGGGCACGCGTCCGGAACGCTTCGAGAAGGCCTTGGGCAGCGGCGCGGACGCTGTCATCGTCGATCTCGAAGACGCCGTCGCACCCGGCGACAAGGACCGCGCCAGACAGGCCGTCGCCGGGTGGCTCTCGTGGGAGCGCCCCGTGCTGATCCGCGTGAACGCGGTCGGCACGCCCTGGTTCGAGCAGGACGCCGCGCTGGGAAGATTGCGCGGCGTCGCGGGCATCGTCTTGCCCAAAGCCGAGCGCGCAGCCGATATCGCCACGCTCGTTTCACGCACCCGAAGCACGATGCCCGTCTTTCCGTTGATCGAAAGCGCGAAGGGCATGTGGAACGTGCTCGAAGTCGCGAAGGCGCCGTTCGTTCATCAACTGATGTTCGGCACGCTCGACTTTTGCGCCGACCTGGGCATGGCATCCGACGGCGCGGAACTGGATACGTTTCGCGCCAGGCTCGCAATGGTGTCGCGCGTCGCGGAGATCCGGCCGCCCATCGACGGCGTGACGCCCGCCATCGACGATGCCCGAACGCTCGAAGCCGAAACGACGAGAGCAAAGCGCTGGGGATTTGCGGGCAAGCTGTGCATTCATCCCAAACAGGTTTCGACGGTCAACGATTGCTTCGCGCCGGGCGCGGCGGACATAGCGTGGGCGAAGAAAGTACTCGACGCGTTCGAGCGTGCGAACGGCGCGGCTGTGGCAGTGGACGGGAAGATGGTGGACCGGCCCGTCATGCTTCGCGCGCAAGGCATTCTCGACGCAAGCCGCGCCTGAAGCATCGGCGCGCATCCCGCGTCCATCGGGCAAGCAGCGGTATAGAATGGGCTCCCGCTCCGAGCGCCCCGGCATGTAGCGACAAACCGGACGGCGCGCATCGCACAACTGCTCACCTCTCCAGCCGCTCATGGACGTTCGCCAGCTTCGCTACTTTGTCAGCATCGTCGATTACGGCAGCCTTGGCAAAGCAGCGGAAAAGCTCTTTGTCGCGCAGCCTTCGCTAAGTCAGCAGATGGCGCGTCTCGAAGAAGAACTCGGCGTGCCGCTGCTGTTGCGCAGCAATCATGGCGTCACGCCGACGGCCGAAGGCGATGCGCTTTATCGTCATGCGCGGCTCGTGCTGCGGCAGATGGAACAGCTCAAGCAGGAAGTGACGAAAGGCGCGGGCAGCGAGTCGGGCACGGTTGCCGTCGGCCTGCCGACGACCATGGCATCGGTGCTCGCCGTGCCGCTCTTCGAGCGGATTCAGGACCGCTATCCAGGCATCCGTCTGCAGTTCTTCGAGAGCATGAGCGGCTATCTGAACGAGCTGCTCGCGAACGGCAGGCTGGACCTCGCCATCCTGTTTCGCGAGTCCGATACGCCCGGCATTTCCGCGCTGCCCGTGCTCGACGAGACGCTCTATCTGCTCGGCGAACCAGGCGGCGCGGTCTCGCCGCGTTCGACCACCTGTCCGCTCGCGAGGCTCGCGGGCGTCAAGCTGGTTGCGCCTGGTGTGTCGAATGGCTTGCGGCTTCTGATCGAGCGGACCTTTTCGAGCGAGAAGGTCGAGCTGAACATCATCGCCGATATCGATTCGTTGCCGTCCATGTTGCTGATCGCCCATTCGGGCCGGGCGTGCACGATTCTGCCGTCGTCGGCGCTCGCGCAACTCGATCGAACCCGCATGCCGAAGATGCGCAAGATCGTCGATCCCGTGATTCGCCGTCCAGCCAGCATCTGCTGGCCAAACGGCGTGCCCATGCATTCGGCAACGGTGGCCGTGCGGCGAACGCTCATCGGGTTGATTGCGGAGCAGGTCGAATGCGAAACATGGCAGGGCGTGACGCTGCGCAAGCAAGCCACGCCCGGCTGATTTCGACGGGCGCTCAGGCGTGTTCCGCCGCGTGCGCGCCGTCGCGGTGGCCGGCAGCAGACGTGGCGTCGCTGGTTCCCGGCGCGACATCTTCGAGCGCGTGCCGGCTCGTCTCGACGCGAAGGATACAGATCGCGACGCACAGCACGGCAAAGATCACGCTCACCATCGCAATCACGCCCCCCACCCCGACCCGCTGATACAGCAGCAGCGCCAGATACGGCGTGGCGATCGACGCGGCACGTCCGCATGTGCCCGCGACGCCCGTGCCGCGCAGGCGGACTTCCGTCGGAAACAGTTCAGGAATGTAGCCGAACAGCCCGAGCGTCGTGATCGTATAGATCGTCGTGACGAGACAGAAACCGACGACGATGATCTGCGCGGGCTCGCGCAACGTCACGTAGATCCACCCCAACAGGATGCTGAGCAGCGCGGCGAGCACGATGCCTTTCGCGCGGCCGATCCGGTCGGCGATCAGATAGCCGACCAGGCCGCCGACGGGAGAGCCGATCGACATCAGCATCACGAAGCCGAGCGACTTGACGATCGACAGGCCCTCGCTGACGAAGAAGGTCGGCAGCCACGCGATGAAACCATACAGCCCGATGTTGACGGCAATCGCCGTGAGCGCCGCGACGCAGGTACGCCCGCGCATGCCCGGCGCGAACAGTGCGCGCAGCGGCACGGCGCCGACGTTCAGGTTGACCACGCGTTGCACGGGCGGCAAGGTGCCGACGCGCGCTTCCACTTCACGCTCGATGGCGGCGAGCGTCGCTTCCGCTTCGTCGATCCGGCCCGTCGATTCGAGCCAGCGCGGCGATTCGGGCATCCGGTGCCGCAGGAACCACACGACCAGCGCGCCGATGCCCGCAATCGCAAACATATAGCGCCAGCCGAGGTTCGGAATGATCCAGTAGCCCGCCGCGAGCGCCGCGAACAGCCCGCTGTTGATGATGATGGCGAGCAGCGAGACCCACTTGCCGCGCGTCGCGGGCGGCACGAATTCGGCGAGCGTGCCCGCCGCGACCACCAGTTCGGCGCCGAGCCCCACGCCCATGATGAAGCGCAGCACGATCAGCCATTCGATGTTCGGCGCGAAGCACGCGGCAATCGAAGCCAGCCCGAAGATGCCGAGATTGAGCTGATACGAGTAACGTCGTCCGAGCCGGTCGCCGATATGGCCCGCCGCATACGCGCCGATCATCATGCCGACGAAGGTCGCCGAGACGAACATCGCGCCATGCTGGAGATCGGTGAAGCCTTCCTTCACCATGGCTGCGACCGAGCCGTTGGCGAGATAGATGTCGAACGCGTCGAGAAACGCGCCACCGGCGATCAGGCCAAGTATCTTCCAGTGAAAACTGCAAATGGGCAGACGGTCGAGCCGACCGGCGGCGTTGACGGACATGATGGTGTCTCCTGATTGGATTGGCTCGCTGAAGACAGCACGAGGCCAAGGCGGGGTGCGATTGTTTTGAAATGATTGCCCGGATTGTGCGGTTGCCGAACGGCTACACGGCATGGGATGCGCGCAGCGCGTCCACCTCCGCTGCGCTGAAGCCCAGTTCACGCAAGATCGCGTCCGTATGCGCGCCGAGCGCGGGAACGGCGTCCATGCGCGGCGCGTCTGCGGCGGCCATGCCGGGCGGATAGAGCGCGGGTATCTCGCCCGCAGCCGTCTGTACATGCGTCCAGCGTTGCCGGGCCTGCAACTGTTCGTGATGCCAGACATCGTGCATGTCGTTCATCCGCGCGTTCGCGATGCTGGCCTGCTCCAGACGTTCGATCACCTGCGCCGCTGTCCACGCGGAAAACGCGTCGACGATCACGCGCGTGAGTTCCTCGCGATGCTGCGCGCGGCCGCTGTTCGACGCGAAGCGCTCGTCCGTGAGCAGTTCGGGACGCGCGATCACGGTCTCGCAGAAGTTCTTCCATTCGCGCTCGTTTTGCAGGCCAAGCATCACCGTCTTGCCGTCGCCGGCGACGAACGGACCATACGGGAAAATGGTCGCGTGAGACGCGCCAGCCTGACGCGGCGGCGTCTGTCCGTCGATCGAGTAGTAGAGCGGATAGCTCATCCACTCGACCATGCTTTCGAGCATCGACACGTCGATATGCTTGCCGCGTCCCGTCTGCGCGCGTTCCAGCAGCGCGGCAAGGATGTTGGTGTAGCCATACATGCCCGCCGCGATGTCCGCGATCGAGCAACCCGCTTTCGCAGGCTCGCCCTCCGCACCTGTGATGCTCAGAAAGCCTGACTCGCTCTGGATCAGCAGGTCGTAGGCTTTCTTGTCGCGGAAGGGACCGTCCAGTCCATAGCCGGAGATATCGCAGACAATCAGCTTCGGATACTTCACGCTCAGCGTCGCGTAGTCGAAGCCGAGGCGCTGCGTCGCGCCGGGCGCGAGGTTCTGCACGAACACGTCGGCATCGGCGAGCAGCTGGTGCACGATGTCGAGTGCCTGCGGCTGCTTGACATCGAGCGTGATGCTTTCTTTCGAGCGGTTGGTCCACACGAAATGCGATGCGAGGCCCGACACGCGCTCGTCGTAGCCGCGCGCGAAGTCGCCCGTGCCGGGGCGCTCGATCTTGATGACGCGCGCGCCGAGATCGGCGAGCTGACGGGTGCAGAAGGGCGCGGCGATCGCATGTTCGAACGTGACGACCTTGATGCCTTGGAGCGGACGCATGATCGGGCTCGCTCTCAGAAGGAACGCGGCAGACCGAGGATGTGCTCGGCGACGTACGAGAGGATCAGGTTCGTCGAGATGGGTGCGACCTGATAGAGACGTGTCTCGCGGAACTTGCGCTCCACATCGTATTCGGCCGCGAAGCCGAAGCCGCCGTGAAATTGCAGGCAGGCGTTGGCGGCTTCCCATGACGCGTCGGCGGCGAGCAGCTTCGCCATGTTGGCCTGCGCGCCGCATGGCTCGTGCGCGTCGAAGCGGCGCGCGGCCTCGAAACGCATCAGGTTCGCCGCTTCGACGTTGATGTACGCGCGCGCGATCGGAAACTGCACGCCCTGGTTCTGGCCGATCGGGCGGCCGAACACGACGCGGTCCTTCACGTACTGCGAGACTTTGTCGATGAACCAGTAGCCGTCGCCGATGCATTCGGCCGCGATCAGCGTGCGCTCGGCGTTCAGTCCATCGAGGATGTACCTGAAGCCCATGCCTTCTTCGCCGATCAGGTTCTCAGCGGGAATTTCCAGGTTGTCGAAGAACAGTTCATTGGTCTCGTGATTCACCATGTTCGGAATCGGACGAACCGTCATGCCGTGACCGATCGCTTCGCGCAGATCGACGATGAAAATCGACATCCCTGCGCTTTTCTTCGTCACGTCGGCAAGCGGCGTGGTGCGGGCGAGCAGGATCATCAGGTCGGAGTGCTGGACGCGCGAAATCCACACCTTTTGCCCGTTGACGACATAACGGTCGCCCTTGCGCACGGCCGTGGTCTTGATCTTCGTCGTGTCGGTGCCCGTGGTCGGCTCGGTGACGCCCATCGACTGCAAGCGCAGTTCGCCACTCGCGATCTTCGGCAGATACAGCCGTTTCTGTTCCGCCGAGCCGTGGCGCAGCAGCGTGCCCATGTTGTACATCTGCCCGTGACACGCGCCCGAGTTGCCGCCCGAGCGGTTGATCTCTTCCATGATGACGGACGCTTCCGTCAGCCCCAGGCCCGAGCCGCCATATTCTTGCGGGATCAGCGCGGCGAGCCAGCCCGCTTGGGTCAGCGCGTCGACGAAGGCTTCGGGATAGCCGCGTTCTTCATCGACCTTGCGAAAGTACTCGGCGGGGAATTGCTGGCAGAGGTCGCGAACGGCTTCGCGGATATCGTGAAACGGATCGGTGACGGTGTGGTTCATGGTCTGTGCGTATGCGGTTGCGGATTTGTAGATTCAGGCGAGCGTCGCGCGCGCCGTCATGGTCAGCCAGCCTTCGTGGTCCTTCGACCAGAGTTCGACCGCCTTGCCGTCCGCCGACGGCTGGCCGCACAGATGAAGGGCGTTGCCCATGAAGCTTGGACGCATCGCCTTGTAAGAGAATTCGAGTACCTTGCCGTCAGGGCAATGCCTGCGCAGCAGATCCATCAGCAGCGTGGCGATCAGCGGTCCATGCACGACGAGATTCGGATAGCCTTCCACCTGCGTCGCGTAGGGCTTGTCGTAATGGATGCGATGGCCGTTGAAGGTCAGTGCCGAGTAGCGGAACATCAGCACTTCATCGGGGACGATCTGCCGGTGCCATCGCGCGGAATCCGGCGCGGCGGTTGGCGCGGGAGCGGGCGCGCCAGGCGCGGCCGGTTCGCGGTACACGATGTCCTGTTCTTCGTCGATTGCAAGGGTGCCCTCGCAATAAATGCGGTGCTTCACGGTGACGAAGCCGAGCTTGCCCGTGCGGCCTTGCTTCTCGCTGACGTTCAGGATCGACGATTCGCGCGTGATCGCGCTGCCGACCGTCACGGGCGCGTGAAAGCGCAGGCGGCCGCCCGCCCACATGCGGCGCGGCAAGCCGAGGTCGGGAAGAAAGCCGCCTTTGCGCGGATGACCGTCTTCGCCGATCTGCGCCTGCGCGACGGTCGGGCGGAAGAAGATCCAGTGCCAGAGAAGCGCAAGGGCGTCGCCGGGAAGGAGCGGCGCGTCGTAGTCGAGGGTGGCGCCCAGCGCGACGGCCGAGGTAGGCACGACGATATCGGCGGCGATTACGGTTTGGGTAGCGGATGCAGTGGACTGCGCGGTCATGCCTGTCTCCGTGGCCGGCATTTGCCAGCGCGTTCGTTCTCGGGTTCGTTCCCGGTATGCAGAGATTAGGCGAAGCCCGAAAACGGCGGAAATACCAGTTTCATGTGCCAGTCATAAGGCGATCCTATTGCGGCCAGGGCTGGCCGGCGCGTTGCAGCACGGTCATCGGGCCGAGCCGCTCGATCGACGCCCGGTGCGCCGCGTCGCGCACGAACAACGATCCGGCGAACCCCAACGCGTTCACCGACACGCCCTCGACATGTTCCGCCGATCTCGGAACGAGCAGCATCCACTCGCGCGTGACGAGCAGGTTGTACGGCGACGATTGACATCGCGCGCCATTGACCTCGATCGCGCCGATACCCGCTGCCTCGAGCAACGTGTGGTAGCAGGCAAGCGCCGTCCTGGCGGTATCGGCGGGCTCCGGGGCATTCGACGCCATGCGCGCGAATGCATGACGAAACGGCAGGCACGGTACGCGCATCGCTGGCCCATCGGCGACGGCTTCGGCGAGCAGCGGCGCGACAGGCACGGACGGCGCGGCATCGCCGAGCGGCAGCGGCACGATCTGCAGATGCTTGTGCGGCTGACTGGCGCCCGCCTCGGGGCCGCCATTGTAAAAACCGATGCCGTCGAATTCCGCCATGCAGGCCATCAGCGCATCGAAGTCCGCGAGATCGAGCAGCGCTTCCTGCCGCTGAAAATCGCGCGTGACGATCAGCAGATGATGATCGATGACGTTGAACTTGTTGAGCAAGGCCAGATGCGTGTCGGTGATATCGGCGACGAACAGGTCGGGCTCATACGGAAGAAACGGGTTCGGGGCAGGACCTTTCTGCGTTTGCCGTTCGCGCGCCTGGCGGCGCTGCTGCTGCTTGCGCGCGAGGCTCGACACCTGTCGCACGACGAAGCGGACAACGCCGCTTTCGATCACGGTCTGGATGGTATCGACAGGTTTCAGCGCGCCGCAGCGCAGCGCGTGTTCCGTCTGCCGCTCGATCGCGGGCCACAGCGTGCCGGGCGCAAGACGTCGATGTGCCATTCGGGTTGCGGGTCAAAGTTTATAGCCGATCGTGCGCAACAGATCCTTGCGCCACTGCACGTCTTCCGCGCCTTCGACACCGAGCGGCGAAAACCCGTCTATCACGCCGACGATGCCCCGGCCCTGATCGGTTTGCGCCACCAGCACCTCAACGGGGTTCGCCGTTGCGCAAAAGATGCGGCACACCTCGGGCACGGCCTTCAGCGCATTCAGCACGTTGACGGGGAAAAAGCCGTCGCCGAGAAACACGAAGAAGCTGTGGCCCGCCGCGACGTTCAGCGCGTTCTGGCTGGCCATCTCGACGAGCGCATCGTCGGTGCCCGAGCGCCGCACCAGCCGCTTGCCGGACGCTTCGCAGAATGCGAGGCCGAACTGGATGCCGGGCACGGCGCCCGCGAGCGTCTCGTGGATATCCTCGACGGTCTTGATGAAATGGGATTGCCCGAGAATGAAGTTGGTCGTTTCGGGCTTGACGACGGTGACGGCGGACAATTGCATGGCGGACCTCGCTCCGTTGCGGCAGAACGCTGGTGATAGATGCGCGTCGAGCTTGTTCTAGCCTAGACGCAAGCTCGCGCAAGGGAAAGCCGGCGCGTTGCAAGACGATCGTCTGATTGATCGGGAACGGCCGCGGAAACATCGCGATACAAAATCGACACGATGCTTACCGGGCTGGCTCGGGTGCGCGCCCGTCAATGTGGGAGAATCGGGGACATGAAAACGCCCAGAATTTCAATCATCGTGGCCATGCTCGCCGTGGTCAGCCCGCTGGCGCATGCGAGCCTCGCGAGCGGCGCTCATCAGTTCAAGACCGACGCGAAGACGGCTGGCCGGGAGACCGGGCACGCCGTTCGCGACGGCGTGCATGCCGTCGGACACGGCGCGAAAGCGGCAGGTCATGCGGTGGCCGACGCGACGAAGCACGGCTATCACGCCACGAAGAAGTTCGTGACGGGACATGGCTAGGTCCCGCATTGCAGCATGCTGAACGACATGTGATTGCGTCCCGCTGAAAGGCCCATTCAGGCGTACGATTAGAGGCATCGCCCCGTTGCATCCGTTGCCGGATGCCGCCATTTGACGGAGAGCCGATATGAGACGCCTTTATTTCATTGCCCCGGATACGCTCACAGCGAAAGCGATCGTCGACGACCTGCTGCGCGCGCGAATCACATGGCGGCACATCCACGTGCTCGCCAATCACAGCGTCACCCTCGAAGAATTGCCACAAGCCTCCTTGCTGCAAAGCAGCGACGTCGTGCACTCGCTGGAGCGCGGCGTGGCGCTTGGCGGCGTGACGGGCGCGCTGCTCGGCCTCGTGGCGCTTGTCTATCCGCCTGCGGAGCTGGCCATCGCGGGCGGCGCCGTCGTCATGCTGACCGTGGCGGGCGCCGGTTTCGGTGCCTGGACGGCAACGATGATCGGCGTCAACGAGCCGAATACGCAGCTCGAACGTTTTCGCAATGCGATACGCGACGGCCAGTTGTTGATCATGGCGGACGTGCCCGGATCGCGCGAACATGAAATCGAGCAATTGATCGCGCAGCATGTGCCGCGCGCCGATCTCGAAGGCGCGGAACCCGCCTCGCCGATCTTTCCGTAGTGCCCTTTGACGCGTTCCCGCGCGCCGGCGGCGATTCGACAACGCAGTCCAAATGGTTGACAATCGTGTGCCTTGCGCGCGGGGAATGATCGGGTAACCGGCTTCACACATTCATCGTGAAGGCGTGCTGCCGCCTGACACGCGGCATTATTGGCCGGACCCGCCGCGCTGTCCCGATTCACGCGAACCACGCTATGCGACGCCACAAGAGCGCTGTCGCGCAAGATCTGCTGACAACTATCCAATGAGAAAGACTCTGGACGGCCTCGCCGTTTCAAGCATGGTGATGCTGTGCCTGATATGGGGACTCCAACAGGCGGCCATGAAATCAATCGCGGCCGACGTCGCACCCATGCTTCAGGTATCGCTGCGCTCCGGGGTTGCCGCCGTGCTGGTCTGGGTGTTCGGCCGGCTGATCGTGCGCGACACGTGGCTCAAGGGCGTTGCGCTCGGGCCGGGCTCGCTGGTCGGCGTGCTGTTTGCCGCCGAGTTTCTGTTCGTCGCGGAAGGCCTGCGCCTGACCACGGCGTCCCACATGGCCGTGTTCCTCTACACCGCACCTATGTTCGCGGCAGTCGGCTTGCAGATCGTGCTGCCCTCCGAACGCCTGACGCGCATCCAATGGACAGGCATCGCGATCGCCTTCGTCGGGATCGTGGTGACCTTTGTCGGGCCGGGCGCGGGAGGGGGAGCAGGGCCGTCGGCGCCGAACTGGATGCTGGGCGACCTGCTGGGCATCTGCGCGGGCGCCGTGTGGGGTTTGACTACCGTGGCCGTGCGCGCGTCGCGCCTGAGCGAAGCGCCCGCCACGCAGACGCTGTTCTATCAACTGGTGTGGGCCTTCGTCGTGTTGCTGCCGTTCGCCGTGCTGTCCGGCCAGTCCACGTTTCATGGCACCGCGCTAGCGTGGGCGAGCCTCGGGTTTCAGGCCTTCGTCGTTTGCTTCTTCAGTTATGTTGCGTGGTTCTATCTGCTGAGAATCTATCTCGCGTCGCGGCTCGGCGTGCTGTCGTTCATGGCGCCGATGTTCGGCGTCGCGCTCGGTGCGCTGCTGCTGCACGAGCGGCTCGATCCGACTTTTCTCGTGGGCTCGGCGCTCGTGCTGGTCGGCATGCTGGTCGTCAATGGACGCGAATGGCTGAAGTTCGTGTTCGCCCGGCAGCGGCGCGACCGAAAAATCGGTTCGGCGTGAAGGTGAAACGCCGTGCCGCCTTCCGTCTCAGCCGACAGCGCGTCGCCGTAGCCACTCCGCCACGAGCACGCATGCGGTGAGCCATGCTGTCGACGACATCGCGCCCGCCAGCACATCGCTGGCGAAATGCACGCCGATGATCAACCGGCTCCACGCAATCATCCCGACAACCGCTACCGCGCCGAGCACCACGGGCAGCCGCCAGCGCACGGGCAGCGTCCGCACGAGCACATACGCGATCGCGCCGTAGGTCGCGAGCGAGCCGGAGGTGTGGCCGCTCGGGAAACTCCAGCTATGCATGGACGCGAACGCGGTGTCGTATTCGGGGCGCGCGCGCCGGATCAAGTGCTTCAGCGTCATGTTCAACAGGCCGTTGCCGCCCGAAGCCGCGGCGAGCATGCAGGCGAGCAGAATGTGGCGCGTCGACAGCAGCGCAATGACACCCGCCGCGCAGCAGACGGCCAGCACCTCGGGGTCGCCAAGATGTGTCGCGACAGCGAAGACATGTTTGACTTCGCGTGGCACGGTAGCGCCGAGATCGAGCGCGAACGCGAGGTCGAAGCGGGTCAAGGCCGGATCGGTCAACAGCGCATGCGTGAGGGCCGCGAAGCACGCGGCCGCAATGACGATGACAACCACGCCCACGCGTATCGCGGCATCGAATGTCAGCATGCGCGCACGGCCCGCCTGAACCGCGCCATACGCGATGCACGCCGCGACCAGCAACGTCGCCGCCATCAGTTCGAGCGCATGCCGGCCCGCGAAGCCCGCAAGCTCGATCATGGCGTTCCCGCCGCGCGCACGGGAACGGGCGACAGCACTTCATCCGGGCCGGCGAGATCCAGTTCATGCTCCAGCACGGGCACGAATGCATTGCCGTTCTCGTCGTAGTCATAGCGGGCCACGACGGCCTTGCGTCCATTCGGATCGCCCGCGTCGTAGCGAATCAGATTGACCGAATTCGACATCTGCCCGCGAATGCGCGTCGATACAGCCGTGCCCGCCTGCACGGCCCACACGGGCCGCGCGATGTCCATGCGGCCCGCGAGCGGCAGCACGTAAGGCAAATGGATATGTCCGCCGACGATCAGATCGACACCCGCCTGCGCCCATCGCTGGATGGCGGGTTCGCGGCCGTGCAGCAGGTTGCGCGTGTCTTCCGCCGCGACGGACGCCACGGGATGATGCGTGACCACCACGCGCAGCTGCAACGGCGTCGCGCGTTCGAGCCGCCGCGCGGCGCGTTCGATCTGTTCCGCGGACACCTCGCCATCCGTGTGCCGCGCGCGACGGGTCGTGTTCAGCCCGATCACCAGCAGTTCGCGCGACTCGAACACGGGTTCGAGATCGGCGCCAAACACGCGCCGATGGTTCGCATACGGATGCAGCACGCGCGCAAACAGGTTGAAGAGGGGAATGTCGTGATTGCCGGGAATCACCAGCGCGGGTATTGCGCCGAGCCGGTCGATGAACGCCCGCGCCGCGGTGAACTGGCTGCGCCGCGCGCGCTGCGTGATATCGCCGGACAGCACGACCAGCTCGGGCTGCTCGCGTGCGGCGAGTTGCAGCAAGGCTTCGACGACGCCGGGCCGTTCAGTGCCGAAATGCGGATCGGAGATCTGGAGCAACAGCGTCATGAGCGGTTCCGGGCGGCGACATCGGCCTCGGGTTTCAGCAGATAAAGGGGCGTGTCGCCGACACGGAATTCGAGCGGCATCTGCATATGCGTGACCTCGCCATCCATTGCGATTTTGACACGCCTGCGCCGCTTCGACGGACGCGTCACGGTGAAGCGGCGAAACGCGAAGGCGATCACGTTGTCCGCGTCGCTCATGCGGCTCAGTGCGCCGCGCAGCGACAGCACGATCTGCGCAATCCGGCCGGTCGCGCGCGGCGCCAATGCAACCAGCAAGCCTTGCGCCAGCAACGGCGCTTCCGCCGCGCCGACCTGTTCGAGCTGAAGCCGGTTGTTGGCGACGAACAGCGTCGAGGTGCGAATCTCCCGCATCGTGCCTTCGTGATCGACATGCAGACGCAGATGCCGATGCCGCCGCAACAGCATCGTGACGGCCGACCACAGCGCGACCAGCCGGCTACGCCCGAATTGCCGCTTGTAGATTTCGCGGTGCTCGAGCATCTTCGGATACAGCCCGAGGCTCGCGTTGACGAGGAACATGCGGTCGTTGACGTAGCCGACCTGCACGGGATGCGCGCGCGCCGTCAGCAGCAGATCGACGGCTTGCGCGGGATCGGCGGGAATGCCGTGGTCGCGGCTGAAATAGTTGAAGGTGCCGCACGGCAGCACGCCGAACGCGCAGCCGCTGCCGATCACCGCCTGCGCGACGGCGCACAGCGTGCCATCGCCGCCCGCGCCGACCACCGCGCCGCCGCGTGCCCGCGCAAGCTCGACTGCGCGTTGCGCCGTCGCGCCGAGTTGCGACGGATCATGGACCAGCATCAGTTCGTACTCGCGGTTCGCCTTGCCGAATGCGTTCGCGATCAACGTGGCCGTGGTCTCGCCCTGCTTGCGGCCCGAACCTGCGTTCATCACGATCACGAACGGCGCGCGCGCGTCCATCTGCCGGGCTTCGCCGTGTGCAGGGATGGTGGAGGGACGGGCGGCGGAGGTCATCGCGTCGATGCGCCGGGCACGAGATGAATGCGCGTTTGCGTCGCCTGCTCGACGGCGGCGCGCGTGTAGAGCAGCGGGAAATACTCGCCGTTCAGCCACATCTGCGCGAGGTCGCGATAGTGCGGGCTGTCGGGATCGCCCGATTCGCCGGGCAGATTCACGGCGCGCGAGTTGTCCCAGTTGCCGACATCGACGATCACGCGGAACGACGGGCCGTTGGTCTCGCGGAAGTCGCTGGCCCGATACGTCGACTGGTTGGGCGTGTAGGCGCTGCCGCCTTTGCCCGTCGGTCCGACGTTGAGCTTCGCGCGCATGTCGGCGTCGACGAGATCGGCGAACGGGTGTGCGTTGAGGTTGGTCTGCAGCTTGCCCCATTGCCACGCGCTCGCATCCGCGCCTTGCAGGCGGACCATCTCGCGATACGCGTCGCTCAGGCTCGTCAGCAGGACGGCGTCGCGCCTGCCTTGCGCGTCGTCGCCGAAGCGGGTGTCGGGATGTTCGAGCGAATCGAGCATCACAGCCGTGTCGGGCGCGCTGAATGCATCGGCGGCGGCCTTCGGCAACACGGCATCCTTGAACGCGCGGCCAAGATGCCGCGACAGCCAGACTTCTTCCAGCGCCGCCTGCGCTGAATTCGCGCCCATCTGTGCGTCCCAGCCCTTGAGCAGCGCGAGCGCGGCACGCGTGTCGGCGTCGTCGGACGACAGCGGCGCGAGCAGGGCGACGAGCCGCCGCGCGGGAATCGACACGTCGTCGTTCTGCAGGCGCTCGCTATCTTCGATCGATACTTTCGGCGACGCCTTCAGCACTTCGTCGATGCGTTGATGGCGCGAGCCGTTGGTCCATTCGAAGCCGAGCTTGCGCTCTGCATAGGGGTAACCGTCGGGCAGATTCATTTCGTTCGACGTGGTGAAGTAGCCCTGCTTCGGATTGAACACGGAAGGCATCGCGTCGCGCGGCCAGAAGCCGGCCCATTCATAGCGCCCGTCGCCCGGCACGGGCAGCAGGCCGTCCCAGTTCGGACGCTTCGGCGCAAGACCGCTCGGCACCCAGCCGATATCGCCGTGCGTGTCAGCATAGACCTGATTGACGGTCGGCGCGCCCCATGTCGACAGGTCGTTCTTGAACTGCGCGTAGTTCTTCGCGCGCATGTAGCGCACGGAATCGAAGTAAGGCGACATGCCCGGCGCGAGCCACGCGGTGCGCACGGCAAACGCGCGATGCTTCGCTTGTTCCGTGTAGATCACGGGACCATGCCGCGTGAACGCGAGCTCAGCCGTGACGGGCGCGCTGCCGCGCACCGTGATCTGTTCGCGCACGATGCGCATCGGCTCCCAGCGTCCCTTGTAGCGGTATTCGCGCGGATTCGCGGGATTCACTTCATAGACGTACAGGTCCTCCTGATCGATGTTGAAGATCGTGAGGCCGAACGCGATCGCGCCGTTGTGTCCGATCGAAACCCCCGGTGCCGACGGCTCGCCGCCGCCGATCAGGTCGAGCGTCGGCGCGCTGATCTGCTGGATGTAGCGCAGGCTCGGCGCCGCATACGCGCGATGCGGATCGTTGGCCATGATGGCGCGGCCCGTTGCCGATTTGTCCGGCGAGATCACCCAGTTGTTGCTGCCCTCCGTGACTTCTTCGGGATTCTCGGCGGCGGCGATTACGGTTGTCGACGCGTCGGCGCTCTTCAACGAATCGCGCGTCACGTGCACGTTTTGCGTGGCGAGATTGAAGACCTTGAGGACATCGTCGGGCAGGCAGGGATCGAGTCCTTCGGGCATGTGCGGTTGCCACTGGGGTTGCAAGCCGAAGCGGATCGAATCCGCTTCGAGTGTGCTCTTGCACGCGACCTTCGCGCGCGCCACTTCGCTCGTCAGATTACGCGTGAGACCGTGACTGCGGATGCGCACCACGTCGTCGGCGGACCACTTCGCGGGCCAGTAGCCGACCTGGCGAAACTCATACGGCAAACGGTCCGGATGCGCGGCGAGCCAGTCGATATACGCATTCACGCCCGCTGCGAAACGCGTCGCGACGGGTTTCGCGTCCGGCCCGTAGCGTTGCCATTCCACCGACATGTCGCCGCGATACAGAAAGAGCCGCGTCGCCTTGTCCTGTTCGACGTAGGCAGGGCCGAACATTTCGGCGAGTTCGCCGAGACCGCGACGCCGCCACAAGTCGATCTGGAACATCCGGTCGCGCGCGGCATTGAAGCCCTGCACGAAGAACGCGTCGTGCTCGTTCTGCGCAAAGATGTGCGGCACGCCCCATTTGTCGATGAGGATGTCGGTTGGACGCGACAGGCCTTCCACTGTGATGGTTTCGTCGGGTGCGCCATCCGCGCGCGCCGGTTGAACGGACAGCGCGCCGAGCGCCGCGCATGCAAATATGACCGCGAGAGTGTGTCTTGCCTGCACTTGTTTCCTCCTTATGGTTGCATCGCAATGCCCCGATGTCTCCGTCGAGATGTTGACTCTACCCGACGATCTGCCGTTCGTTGAGCAGAACGTCACGTGTCTCGTGGTGCTTGCGGGCGCAACCTTCCGCGTGTGCATGCAACACGCATGAGCATCGGCGCGAAACGCACGTCACGAGCGGGTTTTGGCGTGAACGCGGGTTTGCTCGCGCCGGCTTTGCCACTATGATGAGCCTTCTGCCGACGCGGTCCCGATCGCGCCGCACGAACGCGAACTACAACAAGGAGACGCCGTTGAAGCGACTTTTCGTCACGATGTCATGTGCGGTCATGCTGGCGGGCTGCGGCGGAAATGGCGTCGCGCGTGATGCGCCGAAGGTGATCGTCGACAGCGACTACAACACGCTGAGCGACGACGGCCAGCTTGGCGTGATGGCCGCGCAATTGCAGGCGCAAGGCAAGATCGAGGTGCTCGGCATCACAGTCGTGTCGGGCAACCAGTGGCTCAGGCAAGGTGTCGCCGACGCGTTGAAGTCGATGGAGCGGCTCGGTGTTGGAGACCGCATTGGCGTGTATGCGGGCGCGAATTACGCGCTGGCGCATCCGTATGCGGAGATTCAGCAGGAACTCGCGCAATTTCCCAGCGGTGACGGCTATCTGGGCGCATGGAGCACGCCGGAGCCGACGTCCGATGCTCAACTCGTCGCGCCGCCTGACGGCTTCGCGACGCATACGCAAGTGCAGAGCAGGAGCGCGGTGGATTTCATCGTCGATAGCGTGAAGGCGAACCCGCACCAGGTGACGATACTCGCGATCGGTCCGCTGACGAACATCGCGCTCGCGACCAGACAGCATCCCGAGATCGTGCCGCTCATCAAGCAGATCGTCTACATGGGCGGCGCAATCGACGTGCCGGGCAACACCACGGCGACAGCCGAATTCAACTGGTGGTTCGATCCCGAAGCGGCACGCGAAGTGCTGCGTTTGCCGATCAGGCAGACCGTGGTTCCCCTCGACGTGACCGACACCGTGAAGATGGACAAGACCATCTATGACCGCGTCGCGCACGATCCGAACAGACAGACCATCATCACGCAGTTGTTCAAGCAGTTGAACGGCTATGGTTTCGACGGCAAGAACGGTTTCGAAACCAATCCGAACTACACGACCGACATCTGGGACACGCTCACGATCGCGTGGCTGATGGACCCGAGCTTCGCCACGCAGACAGAAGAGCGCTGGGTCGACGTCGACACGAGCTTCGGCGCGAACGACGGCAAGGCGACGGGGTACGCAAGCTCGCCGCCGGCAGGGCTGCAGAAAATGACGATCATCAAGCGTTTCGATAACGCACGCTTTTTCGATTTCTATGTCGATCTGCTCACGCGGCCAGTGCCTGTGAAATTGCCGTAGGCGTCGCGTGTGAGCGTCCGCACGCGTCCCTTCAATTGCGCCCGCTCCATTGAGCACCTAGTATCCATGTCGGACCAGCCGGTTGCGATGCGATGCGATGCGATGCGAAAGCGTCGGAGGCCGCGCTGGCATGACTGTTCTTCGACTGGAGCAAATTCGATGCGAAAGATGAGAGCGGTACAGGTGAGCGGGCCGGGCGGCGCGCTGGAACTCGTGGAGCGCGACGTGCCGGCGCCCGGCGCGGGCCAGGTGTTGATCAAGGTGCAGGCGTGCGGCATCTGCCACAGCGATTCGCTGACCAAGGAAGGCCAGTGGCCGGGCCTGCAGTATCCGCGCGTGCCGGGGCACGAAGTCGCGGGCGTGATCGATACGCTGGGCGCGGGCGTCGAAGGATGGAAAGCGGGTGAGCGCGTGGGCGTGGGCTGGCACGGCGGACATTGCGGCCACTGCGCGAATTGCCGGCGCGGCTATTTCGTCGTGTGCGAAAAGGGACAGGTGCCGGGTATCAGCTACGACGGCGGCTATGCCGATTATCTAGTCGTGCCTGTCGAGGCGCTGGCGCGCATGCCCGAAGAACTCAACGACGTCGACGCCGCGCCGCTGCTTTGCGCGGGCATCACCACGTTCAACGCGCTGCGCAACAGCGGCGCGCGCGCGGGCGAGGTGGTCGCGATTCTCGGCATTGGCGGGCTGGGGCACCTCGGCGTGCAGTTCGCGCGGCGCATGGGCTTCAACACGGTCGCGATCGCGCGCGGCGAGGACAAGGCGCCGCTCGCGAAGCAACTCGGCGCGCATCACTACATCGACAGCCGCGCGCAGAATCCCGCCGATGCGCTCAAGGCGCTGGGCGGCGCGTCGGTCATTCTGGCGACGGTGACCAGCGCCGACGCGATGACGGCCACGCTCGGCGGCCTCGCGCTGAACGGCAAGCTGATCATCCTCGGCGTCGCGGACAAGCCGATCGAAGTGCCGCCCGTGCAGTTCATCATGGGGCGCAATGCGGTGCAGGGCTGGCCGTCCGGTTCGTCGGCCGATTCCGAGGACACGCTCGCGTTCAGCGCGCTCGCCGACGTCAAGCCGATGATCGAAACCTATCCGATCGAACGCGCCGCCGAAGCGTATGACCGCATGATGAGCGGCGCCGCGCGCTTTCGTGTCGTGCTGACGATGAACTAGCCGTTTCGCGAGACGAGGGCGTGGCCATCCGCGCTGCAACGCCGCCGTCGCGAGCGCGCGACGGCGGTGGTGAATCCGTGTCTGCCAATGTTGGCCGGGGTTTGCGGCGGGTGCGGCATGCCGGCGGCACGCCGTCGACATCCCGTCTGGCGATCTCCGCTCCGGCAGCGCGTAAAATGCTGCCTTTTCGAGATTTCTGGTGGTATGGTTCAAGCCCTTCAGCGCACGGCGGTCAGCGGTCCGACGCTCGTCCGTCTGCTCGCACGCCTGACTGCCGCCGACGTTTCCGCCTCCAGCCAGTCACTGTCGGACCAGTTGAGCCAATGGCTCGGCTGGACGGACGCGATTGCGCTTTCGACCGCGCTCAACAGCGCGCCGCCCGCCGTCGCGTCCGGCGCGCGGGGCGCGGGCAGCATGGAGCACGAGTGCGCGCGCGTGCGCGCGTCGCTGGCGGACGCGATTGCCGGAGACAGCGTGCTCGCACCGCGCCGGCGGCGCGGCAGCGCGCACCCGCAGAACGCGCACAACGCGCACAACGCGCAGCCGCCCGAAGCGGAAGCCAATTACGCGGACTTTCGGCAGTGCTACCTGGCGTTGCAGCAGGCGATGGAAACCCGCATCGGCAGTCTGCGCGGGCGGCTGCGCAATATGGTGGCGGCCCAGACGTCCGAGATGACGCGGCTCGCGGTGGTCGACGCGATCATGGAGCGCTCGCTCGGCGCGCGCGAGCGCAGCCTGTTCGGCGCGGTGCCGGGTCTGCTCAGCGGTCATTTCGAGCGCCTGCGTCAGGCTGCAGAGGCTGAGCACGACGCTGAGGCCACGCTGCCCACTGAGGCGGGGACGCAAGCCGCACCCCGGCCCGGCGCGTGGCTCGACGTGTTCCGCAAGGACATGCAGAGCGTGTTGCTTGCCGAACTCGACATTCGTTTTCAACCGGTCGAAGGGCTGCTGGCTGCCCTTCGCATCAGCTAACTGGGACAAGATGTCCAGATATCGCATTGATTTTGTCGTTGTTTTTCTCGTAGGTCTGGTGGTGGCCGGTTGGGTCGGCGCGGGCTACATTGTGTCGAATCCGCTGGCGCTCGCCGTCACGCTGCTGGTCGCTGGCTGCTATGTGGCAGGCGCGCTGGAACTGCAGCGGTATCAGGAGGCCACCGCGACGCTCACGCGCGCGCTCGCGGAACTGTCCGAAGCGCCGTCCCGGCTCGGGGGCTGGCTCGAACAGCTGCATCCCGGTTTGCGCAATCCGGTGCGCCTGCGCATCGAAGGCGAGCGCGTCGCGTTGCCGGGTCCGGCGCTCACGCCGTACCTGGTCGGGCTGCTGGTGCTGCTCGGCATGCTGGGCACGCTGCTCGGCATGGTGACGACGCTGCGGGGCACGGGCGCCGCGCTCGACAGCGCGACGGATCTGCAGGCGATCCGCGCGTCGCTGGCCGCGCCCGTGAAGGGCCTGGGCTTTGCGTTCGGCACCTCGATTGCGGGCGTGGCGACCTCGGCGATGCTCGGCTTGCTGTCGGCGTTGTGCCGCCGCGAGCGCGCCCACGCCGCGCAGCTGCTCGACACGAAGATCGCGACCACGTTGCGCGCCTTCTCGCAGAGCCAGAAGCGCGACGAGACCTTCAGGCTGCTGCAGCGCCAGGCGGACACGATGCCCGTGCTGGTCGACCGCCTTCAGGCGATGATGTCGGCCATCGAGCAGCAGAGCCTCGCGCTGAACGAGCGGCTGATCTCGAACCAGCACGCCTTTCATGGACGCACGGAAGCGGCGTACGCGCGGCTGGTGTCGACGGTTGCGCAGTCGCTGAAGGACAGCGCGGCGGAAAGCGCGCGCGCGGCGGGCGCGGCATTGCAGCCGGCGATGGAAGCTACGATGGCCGGTCAGGCGCGCGAGATGGCGTCGCTGCGCGAGACTGTCGAGCACGCTGTGCAGCGGCAACTGGACGGCCTGACGACGGGTTTCGACGCGTCCACCGCGAACGTTGCGAAGCTATGGAACGAAGCGCTCGCGGGACACCGGAGCGCCAGCGAGTCGCTCGCACAGGATTTGCGCGTGTCGCTGGAAGGCTTCAGCCAGACTTTCGAGCAACGCTCGACGGCACTGCTCGACGGCGTCTCCGCACGCCTCGACGCGACGGCGGGCCAGCTGTCGAGCGCGGCGGAAAGCGCGCGCGCGGCGGGCGCGGCATTGCAGCCGGCGATGCAAGCCACGATGGCCGCTCACGCGCTCGAAATGGCGTCGCTGCGCGAAACCGTCGAGCAGGCGGTGCAGCGTCAACTGGACGGCCTCTCGAACGGCTTCGAGTCGACCACGGCGAACGTGGCGAAACTCTGGAACGAAGCGCTCGAAGAACACCGGAGCGCGAGCGAGTCGCTGGCCAAGGATCTGCGCACGTCGCTGGAAGGCTTCACGCAGACTGTCGAGCAGCGCTCGACCGTTCTGCTCGACGGCGTATCGACGCGCCTCGATGCCGCGGCGGGACAGGTTTCCCAAGCCTGGACGCAAGCACTCACCGAACAGGAGCGCATCGGCGAAAAGCTCGCGGAGCACAACCGCGAAGCGCTCACCACGGCGGCATCTGCCTTCGAGCAACATTCGGCAGCGCTGTTGCGCGCGGTCGATGAGTCGCATGCCGGTTTGCAGGCCGAACTGGCGTCGCGCGACCAGCAGCGTCTGGACGCGTGGAGCGCATCGCTCGAAACGGTTGCGTCCACATTGAGCCAGAAGTGGGACGAAACGGGCGAGCGCACCGCGAGCCGCCAGCAGGCAATCTGCGACACGCTCGCGCAAACCGCGCGCGACATCTCGGCGCAGACGCAAGCTCACGCGAGCGGCACGATTGCGGAAATCTCGCGGCTCGTCGAGGCCGCGTCGGAAGCGCCGCGCGCGGCGGCGGAAGTCGTCGCCGAACTGCGGCAGAAGCTCTCCGACAGCATGGTCCGCGACACGGCGATGCTCGAAGAGCGCAGCCGTCTGCTCGCCACGCTCGAAACGCTGCTCGACGCCGTGAACCACGCATCGACCGAACAGCGCACGGCCGTCGATGCGCTCGTCGCGACGTCGGCGGGACTGCTGGAGCGCGTCGGCATGCAGTTCAACGACAAGGTCGAAACGGAGACCCGCAAGCTCGGCGACGTCGCCGCGCAGGTGGCGGGCAGCGCCGTCGAAGTGGCGAGCCTCGGCGAAGCATTCGGCATGGGCGTGCGGCTGTTCGGCGAATCGAACGACAAGCTGATGGCGCATCTGCAACGGATCGAGGCGGCGCTCGACAAGTCGCTGCTGCGTAGCGACGAGCAGCTTGCGTACTACGTCGCGCAGGCGCGGGAAGTGATCGACCTGAGCATGCTGTCGCAGAAGCAGATCGTCGAAGACCTGCAACAGCTGGCGGGTCAGCGCGCATCGGCTGGAGCCGACGCGGCATGAACGACGATATCGACGGCGGCGTCGAGCCAACGACGCCCATCTGGGCCGCGTTCAGCGATCTGATGTCGGTATTGCTGGGCGCGTTCGTGCTGATCCTGGTCGGCGTGATCGGCGTGCAGCTGGAACTGTCCGCGCGGCTCGACGACGCCGTCAAGCAGCGGCAGATGGAAGCGCAGCGCCGCAAGACGCTGGAGCAGGCGCTCGCCGGGCCGCTCGCGGCCGGGCGCGTGACGCTGGTCAACGGGCGCATCGGTATCAGCGGCAACGTGCTGTTCGCGTTGAACTCCGACCAGTTGCAGCCGCAGGGGCGCGATCTGCTGAAGAGCCTGGCCGGGCCGTTGTCCGCGTATCTGCGCTCGCACGACGAAATCCTGATGGTCAGCGGCTTTGCCGACGATCAGCAAGTGCGCTCCGGCAACCGGCGTTTCGCGGACAACTGGGAACTGTCGGCGCAGCGTGCGCTGACGGTGACGCGGTCGTTCATCGATGCGGGCGTGCCTGCGTCGTCGGTGTTCGCGGCGGCGTTTGGCTCGGAGCAGCCGGTCAGCTCGAACGCCGATAGTGAAGGGCGGGCGAAGAACCGTCGCGTGGAAATTGCGGCGGTGCCGAGGCCCGCGTCGTCGGGCGGCGGGAACCGTGAGTAACGACCACGCAGCCGGGGAAGAAACCGCACGCGGCAGCGACGCGCAGACGACGCTCGACGCCTGGCGCGAGCAGGGCGGCGACCGGCTCGATCCGCTGCGTTTTCATTTCATCGCGGCGCTCGCGCGGCGGGCAGCCGCTCACGAAGGCGAAGCGCGCCGAATGCTCGACGCGCGTCTGTCGGCCTTGCTCGAAGCCTATGCCGCCGATCTCGCGGGCCGGGCGCCGGCGGCACAGGCGCCCGAGCGCGCCGCTGTGCCGTGCAGGCCCGCGCGTGGACCGCTCGGGGAACTGGCCGACTACATCGCGAGCCACCCGCAGGCGGGCGACGAGCGCGTCGCGCTCAACGCCGCCGTCCGCTCCGAATTGAAGGCGCTCGATTACTTCCGAGAAACCTGGTCCAGGGTCAGCGCCGAGAAACAGGTGCGCGTGTCGCTTGAACAGGTGCCGGGCAATGCCGGGCCGCTCAATTCGAGCAGCCTCGTGCATCGGTCGCTGTCGCTGATGCGCGAGTTGTCGCCGGGGTATCTGCAGCAGTTTCTGGCCTACGTGGATGCGTTGTCGTGGATGGAGCAGATGACGGGCGGCGCGTTGCCCGTCAAGGATGCGCCGCGCCCCGCGAGCGCGAAGAAGGGCGCGCGCGGCAAGTCGCGCTAGCCACTGTGCCGGGGCGCCGCACGGGCGTCTCAGGCCGTATCGGATTGCTTCTTGTATTGCGATGCGAGCTTGTCCTGCTGGTTCGGCGGAACAGGGTCGTAATGGCTCAATTCGATGCTGTAATTGCCATGCCCGCCCGCAATCGCATTCAGGCGCGATTGATAGTCGGCCAGTTCCGATAGCGGCACTTTCCCCGCCACGACCACGGCCCGGCCCGCCAGATTGCGCGTGCCCTGAACCTGCGCGCGACGCGACGACAGATCGCCGATGATGTCGCCCATCGTCGTCTCGGGCGTCATCACCTCGATGTTCACGATCGGCTCGAGCAGGATCGGCTGCGCCTTGAGCACGGCGTCGATGAACGCCTTGCGGCCTGCCGACGAACGCGACTTCCTTTGAATCGACAGGGTGGCTCTTGCCGTCGAACACGGTGATCCGTACGTCCTGCATCGGAAAGCCCGCAAGCGGGCCGTTCTCGATCACCTGCAAGATGCCTTTTTCGACGGCGGGCATGAACTGGCCCGGAATCGCGCCGCCTTTCACGGCATCGACGAATTCGTAGCCCGCGCCGCGCGGCAACGGCTCGACGCGCAGCATCACTTCACCGAACTGGCCTGCGCCGCCCGTCTGCTTCTTGTGCCGATGATGCCCTTCGGCCTTGCCGCCAATCGTCTCGCGGTACGCGATCTTCGGCGGCCGCGTGATGACGCCGAGCTTGTATTGATCGGCGAGCCGCTCCAGCATGTGCCGCAGATGCAGTTCGCCCAGTCCGCGCACGACGGTCTCGTTGGTGCCGACGGGATGTTCGATCTTCAGGCAAGGGTCTTCCGCCGCGAGCTTTTGCAGGATCTCCCACAGCCGCTGCTCGTTGCCGCGCCGCTCCGGCTCGATGGCGAGGCCGTAGATCGGCGTGGGGAACGCGAGCGGCGCGAGGTGGATGTTGCCGTCTTCGGGGGCGTCGTGCAGCACGGCGTCGAACGAAATTTCGTCGATTTTCGCTGTCGCGCAGATATCGCCCGGTCCCGCCTGCGCGATCTCCTCGTGATCCTTGCCCTGCAACAGCATCAGATGCGCGACGCGAAAGGGCTGGCGCGCGTCCCCTATATAGAGCTGGCTGTCGCGCCGCACCGTGCCCTGGTGGATGCGGAACACGGCCATCTTGCCGATATACGGGTCGATCACGATCTTGAACACATGCGCGAGCACATGTTTGCTGGGATCGGGCTCGGCCTGCACTGTCTCGCGCCGTCCGTCGACATCGCGATAGAAGAGGGGCGGATTGCCTTCGAGCGGATTGGGCAACAGCTTCACGAACACGTCGAGCAGTTCGCGGATGCCCGCGCCCGTCGCCGACGACGTGAAGCACACGGGCACCAGATGCCCTTCGCGCAATGCACGCTCGAATGGTTCGTGCAGTTGTTCCGGCTGGACTGCTTCGCCCTGTTCGAGATACAGCTCCATCAGCTTCGCGTCGAGTTCGATCACCTGATCGACGAGCGCGTTATGCGCGGATTCCACCGTCAGCAGATCGGATTCGCCGGACGGATTGAAGAAGCAGTCGACGACGGCCGTCGCGCCTTGCGCGGGCAGGTTGATGGGCAGACAGTCCTTGCCGAACGTCTCCTGGATCTCCTGGAGCAGGCCGGGCAGATCGACCTTTTCGCCGTCGATGCCGTTCACCACGATGATCCGGCACAGCTTGCGCGCCTCGGCCCACGCCATCATGCGGCGCGTGGTCATTTCGATGCCGGTGCGCGCGTTGATCACGATCGCGACGGTTTCGACGGCGGGCAGCGCACTGATGGAAAGGCCGGAGAAGTCGGGGTAGCCGGGCGTGTCGGCGAGGTAGATGCGGGTGTTCTGGTAATGCAGGTGGGCGATCGCGGAAGAAAGCGAGTGGTGGTATTTGCGCTCCAGCGGATCGAAGTCGCAGACCGTCGAGCCCCGGTCGACGCTGCCTGCCGCGTGGATCGCGCCGCCTTCCTTCAGCAGCGCCTCGATCAACGAGGTCTTGCCGCAACCGGCGTGGCCGACCAGCGCGATGGTACGGATGGCTTCGGGTGGGTAATCCATGGCCGTCCTCATTCTGCGACAGTTATTGGGCCATTATTGGTGAAAATGACGCCGCCTGCCAGAAGACACGCGCGAATTCGCGAATTCGGGTATGTTGCGGCGCAGTAGAAAACGGCCGCGCCTGTTTCTGATAAGGTGGTCCGATCCACACAACATTCATTGGGTCCGCAACACATGACGCAACAACTCAGAATCGATTTTGTCTCCGATATCGCCTGCCCGTGGTGTGCGATCGGGCTTTCGTCGCTCCAGCTTGCGCTGTCGCGTCTCGGCGAAGCGGTGGATGCCGAGATCGTCATGCATCCGTTCGAACTGAATCCGCAGATGGGGCCGGAAGGCGAGGCGATCGTCGATTATCTCGGCAAGAAATATGGCCGCACGCCGGCGCAGATCGAAGAGACGCAGGCAATGATCCGCGAGCGCGGCGCGAGCGTCGGCTTTGCGTTCGGCGCGCGCAACTATGTGTACAACACGTTCGACGCCCACCGGCTGCTGTATTGGGCAGGTATCGAAGGCAAGCAGTTGCCGTTGAAGCGCGCGCTGTTGCAGGCGTATCACGGCGACGGCAAGGACCCGAGTAATCGCGATGTGCTGGTCGAGGCCGCGCAATCTGTCGGCCTCGATGCGGCGAAAGCACGCGACGTGCTGAACGGCAACGACTATGCCGACGAAGTGCGCGCCGAAGAGCAGCAGTTTCAGGCCATGGGCATTCAGTCCGTGCCGTCGATCGTGTTCAACCAGAAGTATCTGGTGACGGGCGGACAACCCGTCGAAGCGTTCGAGCAGGTCATCCAGCAGATTCTTGCCGAAGAGGAAGCGGGCGCTTAAGCGCTTTCTCCCGCCTGAAGTATCAGAAGTATTTCGTCGCGCCCGCATACACCGCGAAATGCGGCGCGTACTGCGGTGCGCCGACCCCGATGCCCGAGCCGTCGCGCAGTTCGTAGACGCGGTTGAAGGCGTTGACGACGACCAGACGCGCGTCGAACTTGCCGATCAGCGGCTGGTTGAAATGCTGGATCACCCCGAGGTTGACCTGAGCATAGACGGGCAGACGGTCCGTATTGGCAAAGCCGCTGCGCAGTCCGCTGCCGACCAGCCCGTCGAACGTGAAGGTGGTTCTGCCGAGATCGTAGGTCCCGCCGAACGAAGCCGTCACGCGCTGATCGTGATCGAGAAACACCCAATGGCTGTTGATGAAGGCCAGTTCGTCGGGATCGAAGTTGAACTGCGCCGAACTGATCTGCTTGCCCTGCGCCCGGCTATACGCCAGGTTCAGATAAGCGGAGACGTTGTCGCGCCTGAAGTTCGCCGTGAATTCGACGCCGTATGTTTTTCCGTATTGATAGTTGAACGGCGTGAAGATCAGGGCCGAGCCGAATTGTCCTTCGTCGAGCAGATTGGTCGACTTCTTGTAGTACGCATCGAGGCCGAGCGTCAGCGCTGAACCAAGCTTTTGCGTCACGCCGATATCGAAGTAATGGCTGCGTTCGGGCTGCACGGGATCGTTCTGGCTGGACGGACTCTGGTTCGTCGTGCCGTTGAACTTCGAGATCGTCGAGCCGGAGACCAGCTCGAATGCGGGCGGCGTGAAATAGCGCGCGTAGCCGGCGTGCACGGTCGTCGTCGGCGTGAGCGTGTAGACCGCGCCGATGCGCGGGCTCAACTGACTCGCGCTCGTGTACTCGTCCATCCGGTCGTAGCGCAGACCGTAGTTCACTGTGAGGCGGTCGGTGACCTTCCATTCGTCTTGTGCGTACAAGCTGTACAGGTAGCCCGTTTTGCTGCTGTTGTCCTGAATGTTGAACGGTTGATCCGAGAGCTGGTTACCGTTTTCATCGACGGCGAAGACGTTCACGCTGTTGTTGAATACCGCGTGCTCCTGCTGGAAGAACAGGCCCGCGCGCACCGTGTGTTTGTCGTTCAGACGCCAGGTGGTATCGACTTGCGCGCCATTGGCAGAGTTGCTGTGAAAGTCTTGCGCCGCGACGCCGTTGAACAGCAGATCGCCGACGGGGTCAGGGTTGAACTGCGTGCGCGTGTAGCGCGTGAAAAACGCGACCTGATAATCGAATGCGCCGCCATTCGTGCCTTGCAACGCGATGGCTGCGAAGTTGTTCAGCTCGGATTGGGTTTCGTTCAGTTGCGATGAATCGAACGTGTTGTTGCCGTTGAGCGTGAAGCTGGTCGGCAGGCCGGGCGTATTCGGAATTTCGAACTGGTTGCTGGTCGTGCCGAACAGCAGACTCACGCGCGTCAGCGGATTGATGATGTACGACAGATAACCAAACGCGTCGCCTTGCCGCGTGTGATCGTGAATGGCGTTGGCGCTCGCGGTCGGGTTTTCGATGCCCAGATTGTTCATGCCCAGCGAGCCGCTCAGATAGTAGCTGAACGGGCCCTTGCTGCCATAGACGTCGGCGCTGGTCTTGATGGTCTGATGGCTGCCGCCGAACACGTCGATCGAGCCGCCGTTGCCCGTGTCGCCTGTTTTGGTGCGGATATCGACGATGCCCGCTGTCCGGTAGCCGTATTGCGCGGGCAGTGCGCCCGTCAGCAGATTGACCTGATCGATGATGCGCGTGTCGAGCGATTGACCGAATCCGCTGATCGGCTCCGGAATGATGATGCCGTTGATCCGGTATTGCAGGTTCGCGTGATCGCCGCGTACATGCAACTGGCCGTATGAATCCGCAGCGACGCCGGGTGCCTGCAAAAGCACCTGATTGAGCGGCGTATTCTGGCCGGCGGGCAGGGCGTCGATGTCGTCCTGTGTGAAACGATAGACGCTGCTGCCCGTTTCGGGCAACAAGCCGTTGCGAACGTCATCGAGACGTTTGGCGCTTACCTTCACGTCGGTCATCTCGGTTGGATCGGCGATATTCCCTGCTGACGCGGAAGGGTCCGTCGCCGCCGATGCCCGCGAAGCGGCACTGAACAGAAGCAGCGTGGCGGCCATCACGTGAGTGTGTTTGCGCATTTTGTTTTGATTGACTGTCGTTGAAATCTTGTTCGATTCGTTTTCACGGCGCGAGCGCATCCGATCCATAGGAATCCTATGAATGGACTATGTGGCAGGCTTGTTTTCGAATCGCTTACGCGATGATCTTGTTGTGACTCTCCGTCCTCTCGTCGTGACGAAAGGCAATGTCGGCGATGTTATAACATAACATTAAAGCGATGCAAGCACCGTGTACCGTCCAGCAGACATGCCGTCCGCGGTGCCATTGCAAGCCAATCGCAAGAAAAAAATCTGACGACGCGACGGAATAAGCATCGATCGACTGCGTTAGCCCATATGTCGCGGTGCCTGCCGCGCGCGTGTGCGCATTGCCCGTTGTGGATCGCAGGGCGCGCGAAACAACAACATCAAACCTGGAGTGGTCTTGAGTCACAACACGGTTCAACCGGGGTGGGTGCGGATTACGCACTGGATCAATGCTTTGGCCGTCGTGCTGATGGTCATGAGCGGCTGGCAGATTTACGATGCGTCGCCGATCTTTCCCGTCATCCAGTTTTCTCCTTCGATCACGCTAGGCGGCTGGCTTGGCGGCGCGCTGCAATGGCACTTCGCGGTGATGTGGCTGCTGGTCGCAAACTTCATCGTGTATCTGGCGGCGAATCTTGCGTCGGGTCGCTTTCGACGCAAGCTGTTGCCGCTCAAGCCAAAACAACTCGCCGCCGATCTGATCGCGGTCTTGCGCGGACGTCTGAAGCACGACGACCTCGCGCAATACAACGCGATACAAAAGCTCGCCTATCTCGTGGTAATCGCCGACATCGTGCTGATCGTGCTGTCGGGACTCGCGGTGTGGAAATCCGTGCAGTTTCCGCTGCTGCGCACGCTGCTGGGCGGTTATGACAATGCACGCATCGTGCACTTTGTCTGTATGAGCGTGCTGGTCGCATTCTTCGTCGTGCATGTCGTGATGGTCGCGCTCGTGCCGCGCTCGCTGCTGCTGATGATCCGGGGGCGCTGAATCATGACGATCCGAAAACGCACTCCGCAGCCGGGCTCTTTTCTCGCTACGCACGGCGAGTCGATCATCCGCGATGCGCAGCGCGAACTCAAATCACCTGCGCGACGACTGTTCGGGCAGCGGCTGCTGACGCTGGGCGGCATCGCGCTGTTGTCAGGATGCGACCTGACGAACGACAAGGCAGTGAACACGGCGCTGCGCCGCATTTCGTTTTTCAACGACGACGTGCAGGCGTTGCTGTTCGACCCGAACACACTCGCGCCGACCTATCCTGAGTCGATGATCACGCGGCCGTTTCCGTTCAACGCGTTCTACGACATCGACGAAGTGCCCGAAGTCGACGCCGCGAGTTATCGCTTGCAGATCAGCGGACTCGCGCATGGCAAGCGCGTGTGGACCCTCGACGAACTGCGCGCGCTGCCGCAGGAAAGCCAGATCACGCGGCATATCTGTATCGAAGGATGGAGCGCGATCGGGCATTGGGGCGGCGTGCGCTTTTCCGATTTCCTGCGTCGCGCGGGCGCGGATACGAGCGCGAAGTATGTGTCGCTACGTTGCGCGGACAACTATTGGACCAGCATCGACATGCCGACCGCGTTGCACGCGCAGACGCTGCTCACGCTCACTTACGACGGCGACGTGCTGCCGCCCAAGTACGGCTTTCCGATGAAGCTGCGCATGCCCACCAAACTCGGCTACAAGAATCCGAAGCATATCGTCGCCATCGAAATCACGAACCAGTATCCGGGCGGCTACTGGGAGAACCAGGGCTACAACTGGTTCGGCGGTTCGTGACGCATTGACCTTGTTCTCTCTCGTTACACTTAAACCAAACCGTTGGGAGTTTTCATGTCTTTCCGCATCAAACTCGGCGCCACAGTTCTGACAGCCACGCTTGCGACGGCTGCGTTCGCGCAGGCGCCCGCCACCAAGCCCGCGCGCATCCGCGGCGAAATCGTGTCGCTCGACGGCGACACGCTCAAGGTCCATCGCCGCAGCGGCGACACGGTGTCGATCGAAGTGAAGCCGGCCTTGAACGTTTCTGCCGTCAAGGCAATTCAACTGTCCGATATCAAGCCGGGCACCTTCATCGGCACGGCAGCGACCACGGGCACCGACGGCAAGCTGACGGCAACGGAAGTCGTGGTATTCCCCGAGTCCGCGCGCGGCACCGGCGAAGGGCATTACGACTGGGACCTCGGACCGAACAGTTCGATGACCAACGCCAACGTCGACACCGTGGTTCAAAGCACGAGCGGGCGTGACCTGAAGCTGTCGTACAAGGGCGGCAGCAACGTCGTGACCGTGCCGCCCAACGTGCCCGTCGTGACGTTCACGCCTGCCACGCACGGCGATCTGACGCCGGGCAAGAAGGTGTTCGTGGTCGCGACGCCGGCTTCGCAGGGCAGCTACGTCGCACAACGCGTCGTGGTCGAGAAGGATGGCGTCGCGCCGCCGATGTAATTGCTGCAAGAGCCGTTTGAGCATGTCAGGCTCAAACGGCGCTAAATAATTTCGCCAATTATTTTCCATTTTTGTTATTGGCTGCGACGATAAGATCGACGCAGCCGTAATAAAAGGGGCGAAAAAAATGGCGATTACCTTGAACCTGCCGGCGTCGGCCAATTCCGGAAAGTCCTTAAAAATCGACGCCATTCGTTTCCTCGCGGCGTTCTGGGTACTGATGTACCACTTCAAGCCACCCCTTTTTCGCGAACTCTTGCCGCATCGGCTATCGTTTCTGGGCGGCGCGCTGTGGTCCGGATCGACGGCATTATTCGCCGGGCCTGCCGCTGTCATCGTGTTCTTCGTGATCTCCGGCTATTGCATTCACGCGGCATATCACAAGGACGTCGCGCTCAAGCCAGTCAACTATTACGCGTCGCGGTTCATCCGTATCGGATTGCCGCTCGTGGTGCTGCTATGCGTCGTTCAGCCATTGCCGACGGGACAGAATTATCTGGAGTCGGTGTTGTGGTCGCTTTACTGCGAGATGGTGTATTACGCGGTCTATCCACTGTTGCGGCCGCGCTTTCACTATATCGGCGAAATGATCGCCGGCTGTGCGTTGATGGCGGCTGCGATGGTTGCGTGTGTGCGGCTGTTCGGGCATCCCGTCTGTCATGGTTGCGTGTATGAAACCTATCGCGTTCCGGGCACGGCCTTGCTGTACGCAGCCGGCTGGATTTCAGGCTGCCTGATCGCGGAGACGCAGCGCAACGCCGCACAGTTTCAGATTCGTGGCGCGTATTCGCCACTGACAATGGCGATGCGGCGCGGCCTGGATGCGAGCGCGCGGCTGCTTGCCAACCATCTCGTCGTGCTGAGAATGGTGGTCGTTGCGGCAGGCGCCGCCGTGATGATTCTGCTGTCGGAGTCGAGTCTCAAACCGGCCGCGCTACCCTTGATCACACCGGATATCACGCTGCCGGTATTTCAGGTCCTCGCGGCAATCTGGATCGCAACGGAAACCGCGACGCCGTCCAGATCGCGTGTGTGGATAGTGTTGGCTGCCTGCGGCGCGTGGTCGTACAGCCTTTATCTTTGCCATAAGACCGCACTGGCGCTACTCGAAATGACGGCATTCGACGAAACCTCGCGCTATGCATGGTTCGTCGAAGTGGCGTTGGCCTTTGCGATCAGCTATGCGTTCTACCGGATCGTCGAAAAGCCTTCGCACCTCATTTCGCAGCGGCTGCGAAAGTACACGCCGGACGTGCCGGGCGCGCCCGCGGCCTGAGCCGCAGCGGCGCCGCCCCTGCGCAAAGACGTTGCGCCGCGACGTTACGGCATCCAGCGATAAACAATGATGCTCGATCCGTTGTAGTTGTCTTTCGTGACCACGTATTCGCCCGTCGATCTGAGGTAAGCCCTGAGGCCGTACATCGAGTCGACATCGTTGCCGACGTCCACGTTGCCCGGGTTCGAATTGGTCAGCGTGGTGTCGAGGCGGCCCGTGGTGAGATTGAAGGCGTCGATGTTCGGCACGGTGTGCACATATCCGACGAACAGATAGTTGCCCGCCGCCGTCATCGACTTCGCATTGGCGCTGGGGAGATTGATCACCGGGTCGGGCCGCGTCATGTTGCCCGCGCTCCAGCCGTGATACACCTCGATCCGCGTATTCATCGCGGTCCAGTCCCAGCTCCCCGCGATGCCTTGCGCAAGAATCATCGTGTCGCTCTCGGCGAGATAGATGATGCGCGTCAACGGGCGGATGCTCGCGGGAATCGGCAATGCGATGCCGGGTCCCCAGGCCGGCTTGCCGTATCCATCGAAGCCCGTCAGCGGATAGTGATAGATATGATTCGTCCGATCGAGCCCGGCCCACACATCGCCCCGGCTGTCGATGCTGAAGCCGCCCGTCACGGCGCGCGTCGTATTGAACGCGGCACCCGGCAACGAAGCGTCCGGCACGGCGATATAACCCTTCGACGGTTCGAAATGGAAAAAGTAGAAGATGGCCGGGTTCTGCCCTGACGCGACGAGAATCCGATTGCCGCCGACGCTGACGAGCTGGCCGAAGTGCTCGTCGCGCTGCGTGTCGTTGACGTTGAGGCGCGGGTCGTTGGGATACGAGAAGGGATCGACGGTATTCGCGACGAAGGTGCCGCCCGCCGTGCCCGAATAGATGTTCGTGCCGCTATAGAACAATGCGCCATCCGTCATGGGGTCCGGCGCTGCGACGGCTTCGAAGTTGAGTGACTGCAGCTTCCATAGCAGGCTGCCTGCGCTGTTATACGCGTGAATATCCGTGCCGCCATTGCGGCCGAGATCCCAGCCGCCGCCCCACGGATTGTTGAGCACGTACAGATTGCCGGCCGAGTCCTTGCCGATGCCTTCGATACGCGTAAAGCGCTTGTCGCCGACCTGGCCTTTGACGCCCGTCGTGGTGTCGAGATAGCCGCCCTGGACGCCGAAGGTGCCGGCCAGTTGCGGCGCGCCGGTCGTGCTGTAGAGCTTGATGTTCATATCGGGGCCTTCGTCGCCGACCATCAGCAGACCCGTCGATGCATCGAAGTACAACGCGGAAGGGCGCGAGGTCGCGGGCATCTGGATCGTGTTGAGCAAGGCGCCCGTGGGACCGTATTCGACGACGACGCCCGCGCTCTTGCGCGCCACCCAGAGATTGCCCGCGCTATCCAGCGCGAGCGCCCCGGGCCCCGCGACGCTGAAGTCCTGCTGCCATGCGCCATCCGTCGTGAAGACGCGCACGCGATTGCCGAAGAAATCGCTCGCATAGAGCAACGAGCCCGCCGTTGCGAGTCCTGTGATCGCATCGGCGCGGGTCACCGCGTTCCATGTGCTGACGTTAATGACGAGATCGCGTGTGCCTGTCGCGCGGTTGTAGCGGCCGACGCCGCCGCTGCCGTATTGCGTGCCCGCCTGCATCGCCGCGAAAATCGACGTCGCATTGCCGGTAATGGCGCCGCCCTGGAACTCGCTATGGATACCCATCGATCCGATGCTTTGTCCGTTCTGATAAAGCGCGACGCCGCCTTCGTTCTCGTCCCACATCGACGCCGTATAGACGATACCTTCGGGCGCAACCCACATCGAACGCGCGGCATTGCCGACGTGCGCCGCGAGCGTGCCATAGGTATTCGCGAGCCAGTCGGTCGTGTATTGCGCATGGGAGACGCAGGCGCTCATCGCGATGAATGCGCCGAAGAACAGGGTGTGCAGCCGTATTCGTTTGTTGTGCATGCGATAGGTTCTCTGGCGTCGATCGATCGGATAATTGAATGAAATCGTGCATGGGCCATGCACGAAATTTTAAGTGCCCATTTATTCGAACGGGTATCGATATCCGAACGTGGGTGCAGAAAAAATAATGTTCGATGCTGCGCGCATGGCCAGCACGCATCCGGCAATACGAAAAACCCTTCAATCGATGCATGCCGCACTAGAATGGGTTACTGCCGTATGCGTTTTCGCGGCGATGCGGTTTTGCATCCGCATCCAATTCTTCCGCATCGGAGAATGAGCATGCCGACCTATCAGTATCGTTGCGAGAGTTGTGGGGAAAAGTTCGAGCACGCGGAGCACGTCGCAGAACATGCAACGGCGCAGCTGAAATGTCCTAAATGCGGAAGCGACAAGGTGCAGCACGCGCCGACACCGTTCGTCGCGAAGACGTCGCGCAAGAGTTGAGCGCGTGGCATTGTTAGAGGCACGCAGATGAAACCGTGCGACGCATGCAAGGCGTTGGCAGGAAAGCCGTCGTCAGCGCCGCCGCATGGCGATTTGAGCGCGATGGGTGCGGACGTCAAAGTGTCGCCGGGGTCTTACGTCGAACGCTGTGACGAATACCGTTGTACCGTCTGTGGTAACTGGATGCTGAGGAACACGCCTGGCGTCTGGTTGCTGCGCAATCCGTCGGGCGCATCCACCGCGTGAACGCGCGGCGCTCGCTAGCGGAAATTTTCGATCGAGGTCGTGATGGCATGGCTTGTCATTCTGCACGGCGCTTATTGGCGCAACGTTTCGCACGACGTATTCAGCGAACATCCGAGAGAGGACGACTGGAGCCAGCTGGCGTGCGACACCTTCGACGCAAGCGAAGGCATGTGCGAAGCGGAAGTGGATGGCGTGAAAATCCTGATTCCGCGCAATACGGTGATTGCCGCCGTGAACCTGCAGGATCGCGAGCAGGCAAAAGGTTTTGCCTTGCCTGTCCGTGACGGGCAAGCACATCGTTGACTGCGCACGCGGCAACGTCGCGAATATCATCGACCTGGCTCGAGGTCGGCAATCGTTTTAACCCTCCTTCAGGCGTGACCGGCTGCGAATTGCCGCTCACGCTTTTTCGTGCCGGCCGGCTCGATCAGGTCTGCATCGTCGAATACCCGTCCCCACGACTGCATCACGGATGCGCGCTCCACGGAATTTTGCGTGAGTAATATATACACGCAATCAGCACGAGCGGCCAAAATTACGGCATCATGCGTCACCTGGCGCTTGCGTAGCGTTTACCTCACTCAAGCCGCGTGTTTTCAGGCCGTTAAGTCAGCGAGCAAAGCTTGCCCCGCGATGGGCCGGAACACAGCGTCCTGACCACGGTCGAGCCATGTCCGAGAAGACTTCCATGTTCGATTCGCTACTGGCGACGCCCACGCCAGAGAAGGCCGTTGTCAGCCCGTCGGTGCGGGCAGCGCTGCTGTCCGCGCTGTTCGACAACGCATGGCCGTTGTTTCTGTCCGGCATCTCCAGCATCTTCGTGGCCGCGGTCGCGTGTTTCCGGCTGCATCAGACATGGACGGCGCTCTGGCTGATCGCCGATATCGCCGTGCTGGCCGCCCGCCTCGGGATCGTGCGCCTCTACGTGACACGCAGCCGCGTCGGCGAGGTGCATCCGGGCCCGTGGGCCGCCCGCTACGCGCCCGTCAGCCTGATTGCCTGCCTGCTGCTCGGCCTCGGCACGGCCGCGTGCTTTCTGTCGCCGGACAAGGAACTGGCCACGCTCGCGATCATGGTCGCGGCAGGCATCCTTGGCGGCATCGCGTCGCGCAACGCGGCGCTGCCGCGGCTCGCGATCGCGCAGATTTTTCTCGGCACGGTACCCATCGGCATTGGCGCGCTGATCGCGCCGCAAAGCGGCGCATGGATTCTGGTGCCGCCGCTCGTTGCGTACAACGCGGCAATGGTCTCGGTGGTGCGACGCCATTACAACGGCCTCGTCGCGCTGATGACGGCCGAACAGCGCCACGCCGAACTGGCCGCGCGCTTCGACGCCGCGTTGGCGTACATGCCGCACGGGCTGTGCACCGTCGACGGCGCGGGCAAGGTCGTGATCGCCAACCGCCGGACGGCGGAACTGTTCGGCGCGACCGTCGAGATGCTCAAGCTCAACGTGCCGCTGCCGGAGTTCATCGGCCACGTCGGCATCGCGCAGTTCGGCGGGACGCTGCGCAAGCGGCTCGTCGAACGGTTCAGCGCGTGGCTCGGCGACGAGCGCAGCCCGATGGGCCTCGAACTGGAGGACGGCCGTCAGCTGGAATTGACCCGCAACCCGGTGCCGGACGGCAGCGCCGTCATCATCATCGAGGACGTGACCGAGCGGCGGCAGACGGAGGCGAAGATCCTGCACCTCGCGCGGCACGATGCGCTCACGGGCCTGCCGAACCGCCGCGAGTTGCGCGACCGGCTGGAGCAGATCCTGCTGGACCGCGCACGGATGAAGGGCGGGGCGATCGCGATGATGTATCTGGACCTCGACGGCTTCAAGCAGGTCAACGACCGGCTCGGCCATTGCGCGGGCGACGAGGTGCTCGAGACGGTCGCCTCGCGGCTATCGCGCGTGCTGCGTCCCGGTGAACTGGTCGCGCGGCTGGGCGGCGACGAATTCGCGATCATCGCCGACCACACCACGCTACCTTCCGTTGTCGCGCTGGCTCAGCGCGTGATTCGCGACATCGCGCTGCCATACCATCTGTCGACGGGCGAGGCCGTCAGCATCGGCACCAGCGTCGGTATTGCGCTGGCGGCGAATGACGATTCGGTCGACGGTTTGATCCGGCGCGCGGACCAGGCGCTGTATAGCGCGAAGCAGGCGGGCCGGGGCACGTATCGCGTAGCGAACGCTTAGGCAGACGGCGCGCGCTGCGACGCGCCGCCGTTACGCCAGCGCGACGACGGCAATCTCGACCAGCAGTTCCGGCGCGGCCAGCTTCGCTTCGACCGTCGCGCGGGTCGGCGCGCAGCCGGGCGCGACCCACGCGTCCCAGACGCTGTTCATGCCCGCGAAATCGCGCTCGATATTCGCGAGCCACACCTGAGCCGACACGAGACGCGTTTTGTCGACGCCCGCTTTCTCCAGAAAACCGTCGATCTTCGCCAGCACACTGGCCGTCTGGACTTTGACATCGGGCGCGTGATCGTTCGACGTCTGGCCGCCGATGAACACAAGCCCCGCCGCCTTGACGACACGGCTCATGCGCTGATTCGTTTCGATTCTTATGATATCGGACATACGCTGGTTTGCTCCTGGTTGAAGAGTCGAAAGCGCACCGGACAGGGCGCGCGTCATGCAATGGAATCAATGAGCGACGGCGCTCGCCGCCCGTTCGGAGGCGGAGGTCCGCGCGAAACGGTCGATCGCGAATGCATCGAGCGGCAACGACGCCTTGCCGTCGAGCACCAGCTCCGAAACGAGCCGCCCGCATCCCGGCCCGAGCTGAAAGCCGCTGCCGCAATAGCCGAACGAATAAACGAGATTCGACGCGCGGCGGCTCGCCGAGATCACGGGCAGCGAGTCGTCGGTAAAGGCTTCGACGCCCGCCCAGGCGCGATTGACGCCGAGATGCCGCAAATGCGGAAACAGATCGACGACGGTATTCGCGCTGCGCACGAGGCGCGCGAAGTCGACCTCGCCGTGGCGGCCGTCGAGGTCGGCGATGCCGATCAGCTTGCCGCCGATCACCACCGTGCCGTTGTCGAACTGCTTGAACGACAGCGGGCGGCCCGTGGCGCCGAGCGTCGCCCGGCAGAAGGGCGCGACGCGATGCGTGACCATCAGCATCAGTCCTTCGGGATGAACGGGCACGTGTTCGCCGACCTGCGCGGCCAGTTGGCCCGCCCATGCGCCCGCTGTGATGACGAGCTTTTCCGCGCTGAACGCGCCGCGCGGCGTGTGCGCAAGCCAGCGTGTGCCGCGCTGTTCGATGCGGGTCGCAGCCGTGCCTTCGAAGAACTGCGCGCCGTGTCGCTGCGCCGCGAGCCGGAAGGCGGTCGTGGTCCTGAACGGCAACGCGTAGCCGTCGCGCTCGACCCAGATGCCGCCCGTCACGTGCGGCGCGAGCGCGGGCTCGAGTTCGAGCAGCGTCGCGCGGTCGATCAGTTTCTCGTGCGTGAAGCCATGCGCTTCGAGCAGCGCGACGCGTTCGCGGCAATCGTCGAGTTCGGCCTCCGTCTCGGCGATCTTCAACTGGCCGGAAGGCACGAAGCCGCCGTCGTCGCCGATCGTCTCGCGCAACGCGTGCCAGATCTCGCGCGACATCAGCGCCAGCGGAATTTCCGGCACAGGCCGTCCGAGCGTGCGCACGCCGCCCGCGTTCACACCCGACGAATGCCGCGCCACATAGTCGGCTTCGAGCACGATCACCGTCGCGCCGCGCGCGGCCAGATGAAACGCGGTGCTCGATCCGTGCAGGCCGCCGCCGATCACGAGCACATCGGCTTCACGCGTGACGGCGCAAGGGGACATGGCGGGGTCATTCACCGGCGAGTTCTCCGAGCGTGAGCGGCTTGATGGGCGGACGGATGCGGTAGTAGCCCACTTCGCCCGGCGGCACGTTGCGCGCGTGCGCGATGATCTCGGTGACGGTGAGGCCGCACATGCGCCCCTGGCACGGACCCATGCCGCAACGTCCGAACGATTTCGCCTGGTTTGGGCCGACGCAGCCGAGTTCGACGAAGCCGCGCACGTCGCCCGCCGTCACTTCTTCGCAGCGGCAGATGATCACCTCGTCGTGCGGAATGCGGTTCGCGTCGCGCGGACGGTACAGGCTGTCCAGAAACGGACGGATGCGCATCACGCTCGCCAGCGTGCGGCGATGCGGCGCGGCTTCCGTGTCGCGCGTGGCCGCGTCGATCGCGCCGAGCTGGCACAGTGCCTGGAGCGCGCTCAACGCGCCCTGTTCGGCGGCAGCCAGCGCGCCGCCGATACCGCCGCCGTCGCCCGCGATAAAGATGCCCGGCACGTCGAGCTCGCCCCATGCATCCGTGGTCGGCGCGAAGCACAGCTGAGCCGTGTCCCAGTGGTGTTGCGCGCGCAGCGAGAGCGTGAATTGCGTGTTCGGCACGACGCCCTGATGCAGCAGGATCACGCTGGCTTCCACCTTGTGCGCGCGGCCCTGGGTCGTGAAGCTCAGCGCGGCGGCGCGCTCGACGCCGTCGGCGTCGCGTCTGGATTCGATGCGCAGATCGTCGGCGGCCTCGAAGATCGGCACGCCCGCGTCGCGCAGCGTGCGGATCAGTTGCAGGCCCTTGCCGAGAAACGGCCACGCGCGCAACGCGGACAGCAGATGCTTCTTCGCGCGCCAGCGGTCCTCGTGACGCGTGGTATCGACCAGCGCGCGGATCGGCACACCCGCTCTCACGTACTGCCAGCCGAGCAGATAGAGCAGCGGGCCGCAGCCCGCCAGAACGGGCGGCTCGGCGGGCACTTCGCCCGCGCTTTTCAGCAGGATCTGCGCGGCGCCCGCCGTCAGCACGCCGGGCAGCGTCCAGCCGGGAATCGGAAACGGCCGCTCGAGCGCGCCCGTGGCGAGAATCACCCGCTGTGCGTCGAAGCTGCCGACCTTGCCGTCCTTCAGGTAATGCACGGCCCGCTCGCGCGTGACCTGCCACACGGACGCATGCGCGACATGGCGCGCGCCGGAGCGTGCGAACGCGTCGGCAATCGCGGCGCCCGCTGCGTAGTCCGGGCCGAGAATCTCCTTGCGGCGCGCGTCGGCGCGGCCAATCGCGCGATAGATCTGTCCGCCGACGGCATCCTGCTCGTCCAGCAGCACGACGGACAGACCGGCGCGCGCCGCGCGCGTTGCCGCGCTCATGCCGGCGGGACCGGCGCCCACCACGACCACGTCGACGGCTTCGGATACGAACTCTGCTGCGTGTTCAGCGGCCATGAGCGTCCTCCAGCGAAACAGCGACGGGCGGCAGATCGCGCGCGCCTTCCTGCGAACGGATGTGCATCCCGTCGCGCACGGTCACCATGCAGCTTTGCCGGCTCGGCACGCCATCGATCTCGACCAGACACTCGAAGCACGCGCCCATCATGCAATACGGCGCGCGCGGCGCGCCGGACACGGGCGTCGCGCGGAAGCGCGCAATGCCGGAAGCCAGCAGCGCCGCGGCCACCGAGCGGCCGCCCGGCACGCGCAACGGCTGATCGTTGAACCAGATATCGACGGGCGCATCGGCGCCGGGCAGGGCCTTGAATAGCGGTGTGGAAGTCATGTCGGAATCAGTGAGCGGGAATGAGAGCAGGGGATTCAGTGAAGCGCGTGCCCGAAAACGCGGGCAGCTCGTCGGGCATCGCACCGCCGGCGATCCACGGCGCAACGCGCAACGCATGCGCGGCGGCGAGCGTCACGCCGCTGTGGCAGGTGACGACGAAGGCGCCCGGATGCGACGCAGACTGGTCGTAGATCGGAAAGCCGTCCGGACTGTAGACCCGCAGCGCGGCCCACGTGCGCACCAGCCGGACGTTCTTCAGCAACGGAAAGGCGCGCACGCCGCGCCGCGCGATGTCGGACAGCACGTGCGTGGTGGTGAAATCGTTCAGGCCGACTTCTTCCATCGAATCGCCGAATTGCACGGTGCCTTCGTCCGTTTGCCGGACGTTGAGCGTCGGGTAGTGCAGGAACGGCGCGACGCGCTCGCTGATCAGCACCTGTCCGCGATTCGGCGCAACGGGCGCATGCAGCCCGACATGCGGCGCGAGCGCGCGATTGCCCAGGCCCGCCGCGAGCACCACGCGCGCCGCGCGATACGTGCCGCGCTTGCCTTGCACCGCGAAGCCGCCGCTGTCGGGCGCGATGCGCAGTGCTTCCTCGTTGTTGACGAGCTTCACGCCGCGCCGCTGCATGCCTGTGTGCAGCGCACGCAGCAGCTTGAGCGGATTGACGTGCCCGTCCATCGGCGTATAGCTCGCGCCGATCACGTCGGGGCCGATCTGCGGCACGCGTTCGCGCACTTCGCGCGCATCGAGCAACTGATACGGGTAGTCGCCGAGTTCGCGTTGCAGCGTGCCGAGCCGCTGGGCGCGGTCGGCGAGGTCGTCGTCGGAGAAACAGAAGTGAAAGCCGCCGGGCTGGCGCAGCGCGACGTCGATCCCCGTTTCGTCTAGCAGCGCGGCGGCGAGCGCGGGCCAGCGCGTGGCGGAACTGCGCGACCAGCGCGCGTACGGCGACAGGCCGTAGCCCTTGCCCTGAATCCAGACCAGCCCGAAATTGCCGCGCGACGCGCGAAACGCGCCGTCGTCCTGGTCGAGCACGGTGACTTGCGCGCCTTCGCGCGCAAGGCCCCAGGCGACGGCGGAACCGACCAGCCCGCCGCCCAGCACGAGCACGTCGGGATGGGCGGATGAGTTGCGGGTCATCGTGCTTCTCCAATCAATATGCGGTCCAGTCCGACCATGCGGTCGAGCAGCACCATCAGCAGAACCGTGCCGACGATCAGCACCGCCGAGACCGACGCGACGAGGGGATCGATGGTCTGCGCGATCTGGTTGTACATGGCGACGGGCAGCGTCGTGGTGCCGGGCGTCGCGACGAAAATGGTCATCGTCAGTTCGTCGAAGCTCTGGATGAACGACAGCACCCAGCCGCCCGCGACACCCGTGCGGATCATCGGCAGCACGACGCGGCGAAACGCGGTGAAGCGGCTCGCACCACACGACAGCGCGGCGCGCTCGGCGTCGCGGTCGAGGCCGACGGCGGAAGACAGCGCGAGCCGCAGCGCATACGGCAGCACGACGATCACGTGCGTCGCGACGAGCGCCCAGAACGAGCCGCTCAGATGCAGCAGCGACAGGAAGCGCAGGAACGCGATGCCGAGCACGACGGCGGGAATCATCATCGGCGAGAGGAAGAAACTCATCAGCGCGGCGCGGCCGGTGAAGCGGTAGCGCGCAATCGCCAGCGCGGCGGGCACCGCGAGCGCGACGCCGATGGTCGCTGCCGCAAACGCGAGCCGCACGGACAGCCAGAACGCCGACACGATGTCGCCGTTTTCCAGAATCGCGCGAAACCAGCGCAGCGACGCGCCGTCGAACGGCATCGAAATGAAGCCTTTATCGGTGAACGCGACCAGCATCACGACAACCAGCGGCGCGAGGATGAAAGAGAGGAACAACGCGTTGAACAACAGGCCCCAGAATCCGTTCTGTTTCATGGTGTCACTCGAAAACGTGCTTGAAACGGCGTTCGGCGAGACGGCTGCAACCCATCACGATCGCGACGTTCGCAACCAGCAGGAGCACCGCGATGCTTGCGCCGAGCGGCCAGTTCAGCGTGCCGAGGAATTCGTCGTAGGCAGCCGTCGCGACGACTTTCAGACGGCGCCCGCCGATCAGCGCAGGCGTCGCGAATGCCGACGCCGACAGCGCGAACACGATGATCGATCCGGACAGCACGCCGGGCATGATCTGCGGCAGCACCACGCGGCGAAACACGCGCAGCGGCGAGCCGCCGAGCGACAGTCCCGCCCACTCGACCTGCGGATCGAGCTTTTGCAGCGTCGCCCACACGGACATCACCATGAACGGCACCAGCACATGCGTGAGCGCGATGATCACGCCCGTCATCGTGAAGACGAGGCGGATCGGCTCGGACGTGACGTGCAGAGCCTGCAACGCGTTGTTCAGCACCCCGTTGTTGCCGAGCAGAATCTGCCAGCCGAGCGTGCGCACCACGACGGAGATCAGCAGCGGCCCGAGCACGATCAGCAGGCACAGCGACTGCCACGGCCGCTTCATGCGCGCGAGCACGATCGTTTCGGGCACCCCGAGCAGCACGCTCAGCAGCGTCACCGCGAGCGCGAGGCCCGCCGTGCGCAGGAAAATTTCCGCGTAGTACGGGTCGCTCACCACCTCGGCGTAGTTCTTGAGCGTGTACGCGGTCTGCACGCCCGCCACGTCGCTGAAGACGCGGAACGACAGCAGCAGCGTCAGCACGAGCGGCACGAGCAGCAGTGCGCCGAACAGCAGCAGGGCAGGCGCGGACAGCAGCCAGGGCGCGGCGCCCGCGCGCGAATCGTCAAGCGTTGCCATGGGCGCTCTCCCGGGTCAGCACGCGCAGATCGTCGTCGGTGAAAGCAAGTCCGACTTCGTGGCCTTCCTCGGGCGGCGGCGCGCCGTAATTCGGCTGCGCGACACGCAGCGTGCCGAGTTCGGTGTCGACTTCGAGCAGCCATTGATTGCCGATGAACACGCGGTTCGCGATGCGTCCATGCATACGCGCATCGCCATTCGCCAGACGCACTTTCTCGGGGCGGATATACACGTGCACCGCGCCTTCCACCTCGCGGCCTTCGTGCGGCACGTGCAGCGTCGTGCCCGCGACGTCGACGACCGCGCAGCGCGGATTGCGTCCCAGCACTTCACCGGGCAGCGTATTCGTGCGGCCGAGAAAGGTCGACGCGAACGGCGTGGCGGGGCGCTCATAGGCATCGAACGGCGTGCTCAGTTGCGCGATGCGCCCTTTGTGAAGCACGGCGATGCGATCGCTCATCGTCATTGCTTCGACCTGATCGTGGGTGACGAGGATCGTCGTGATGCCGAGGCGCTTCTGGATCGCGCGCAGTTCGATGTGCATTTCCTCGCGCAGCTTGGCGTCGAGATTCGACATCGGTTCGTCGAGCAACAGCAGTTCGGGACGCATCGCCAGCGCTCGCGCGATGGCGACGCGCTGGCGCTGGCCGCCCGACAGTTCCTTCGGATAACGCGCGTCGAGTCCTTTCAGGCGCACGAGATCGAGCGCTTCGGCAACGCGCACCGCGCGTTCTTCGCGCTTCATGTTGCGCATCTCCAGGCCGAAACCGACGTTGCCCGCCACCGTCATGTGCGGAAACAGCGCGTAGCTCTGGAACACGACACCCATGCCGCGCTTTTCGGGGCGCTCTTGAGTGATGTCGCGGCCGCCCAGTGTGATGCGGCCCGCGCTCGGCGTGACGAAGCCGGCGATCATCTGCAGCGTGGTGGTCTTGCCGCAGCCGGACGGGCCGAGCAGCGACAGAAACTCGCCGCGTTCGACGGACAGATCGAGGTGCTCGACGGCGGTGAAGTCGCCGTAGCGCTTCGAGAGGCCTTGCAGGGTGAGGAAGGTCATGAGCGGCGGTCCTGTGCGGAGGCGGGCGTTGCGGCTGCGATGCGGCGGCGGTGCTTATCGCTCGACCGAGCGGTTCCAGCGCTCCGTCCATTCGGTGCGGTGCTGGTTGATCGTGGCCCAGTCCATCGCGGTCAGTTTGCTGACCTGATCCGGTCCGTACGGCACGCGCGCGGCCACCTCGGGCGTCAGCTTGACGGTCTTGTTGACCGGGCCGAGGCCGATGCCTTGCGCCTGCATCGCTTGAACCTCGGGGCTGAGCAGGTACTGGATGAACTCCTGCGAAAGCTTGGGCTGCGCGTTCTCCGCCACCGGGCACGCCGCGACCTGCAACGCGACGCCGCCTTCCTTCGGATAGACGAACTTGAGCGGAAAGCCGGTGTTCTGCAGCGCGACCGCGCGGCCGCTGCCGTACGGCGCGATGATGACGTCGCCCGCCTGCATCAGACCGTCCATCTCGCCGGGCGTCGGCGCCCACGACAGCACGTCGGGCGCGACCTGCTGCGTCATCGCGGTGAAGCCGGGGTCGATGTTCTTCTCGCCGCCGCCATTCAGGCGTGCCAGCATCACTAGCGTATGCAGGCCATACGTGTTGGTGATGGGCGGCACGCCGAGCTTGCCCTTCAGGCGCTTGTCGGTCAGCACCTGCCACGAGTCGGGCGCGGGCAGGCCGAGCTTCCTGAACGCCTGTTCGTTGTAGCCGATGCCCGTCGCCACCATGCCGACGCCGACGGCCGTGGGGCCGAGCCGGGCGAGCGGATAGAGATCCTTCATCACGGGCGCCTCGTCGACCTTTGCACACAGGCCGAGCTGCATCGCCTGATACATCGGGCCGTCGTCCATCACCGCGACATTGATCTGCTGATGCCCTTTCTGCGCCTGGAGCTTCGCGAGCGTGTCGCTCGAATTCCCCGCTACATAGACGATCTTCACGTCATGCGCCTTCTCGAACGGCGGAATGATCTTCTGACGATAGAGCTGCTCGTTGGAGCCGCCGACGTTCGCGACATACAAGGTCGTCTCGGCGTGCGCTTGAAAGGGCGCGCTCAGACAGGCGGTAGAGAGGGCGGCGGAGAGAACACGGATCGTAAGACGGCAACGGCGGCGCAGCGTTTCTTGCATGACGACGATCTCCATTCAATGTGGGAAGGGACGCTCTGGCGGCGTGTCAATGGATCACAGTCTGGTCCGCAATGGTCATATCGTCCAATACGAATAAAATAGCTATCCATACATGGTTGATATGGGTTGAGGACGATGAACCTGAAGCATATCGAGGCGTTTCGCGCGGTGATGGTGGCGGGGTCGATGACGGCGGCAGCGAAGGCGCTCTTCACCTCGCAGCCGAACGTGAGCCGGCTGATCTCGCAGCTCGAACGGGAGACGGGCTTGCTGCTGTTTCAGCGCAGCGGCGTGCGGCTGATTCCGACCAGCGAGGGCACGGCATTCTTTCGTGAAGTGGAGCGCGCGTATGTCGGCCTGCAGGGACTCACCAACGCCGCTGCGCAGATTCGCAACCTGGGCAGCGGACGTCTGCGTATCGCGGCGATGCCGTCAGCGGGGCTGACGCTCGTGCCGCATGCGATCAAGCGCTTTCAGGACTTGCATCCGGGCGTGACCGTGTCGCTGCACGTGAACACCTCAGGCACGGTCAATCACTGGACGGCATCGCAGTTCTGCGATCTGGGCGTGGCGGTGTATATCAGCGAGGCGTCGAATTGCGAAGTCGAGATGCTGTCGACCGTCGCCGCCGTTTGCGTGATGCCTGCTGCGCACCGGCTGGCTTCGAAGGCCGTCATCAAGCCCGCCGATCTGCAAGGCGAATCGTTTATTTCGCTGTGCCACGGCGACGGCACGCGCGCGCAGATGGACGAGGTGTTCGTGCGCGCGGGCGTCGAACGCAAGCTCGCGATCGAGGCGCAATACACGGCGATCTGCTGTGAGCTGGTGCGTTGCGGAATGGGCGTGACGCTTGCGCATCCGGGCGTGGCGCTGGATTTCGCCGGGCCGGATATCGCCATCCGGCCATTCGCCCCAGCGGTGATGTTTCCGATGTATCTGCTGTTCCCGCCGAATCAGCCACGCGAGCGGCTGGCGTCGGCGTTCGTCGAAGTGCTCCGCACGGAGCATGAGGAAGTGATGGAGAAGCTGGCGCGGATCGTTCCCGACTCACCGTCGAAACGCACCGGCAAGCAAAACGCCAAACGGGCGAAGCCATGACGCGAGGGGAGGTTGCCGCGCGCGCCTGTGCGTCGTCGCGGCAACACGCACGAGTCGTTACAGATAGCTGCAAACGTAGTCGAGCGTTTCGACCACGTCGATATCGAAGCGGCTCTTGCCGGGCACCGAGAACGTCTCGCCTGCGCTGTACGTTTTCCACTCGTCGCTGCCTTCCAGGCGGATGCGGCAGGTGCCCGCCTGCACTTCCATCAGTTCGGGTGCGTCGGTGCCGAAGTTGAGCGTGCCGGGCAGGATCACGCCGAGCGTCTTGCGGGTGCCGTCGGCAAAGAGCACGGTGTGCGATACGCACTTGCCGTCGAAGTAGACGTTGGCGCGTTTGACAACGGAAACCTGATCGAATTGGGTTGCGGCCGTCATGGCGGTGTTCCTTTGGGTCGTTGTGAATGAAGGCAGAAGCGCCGCATGAAGGCGGCGGCGCGAGGCCGCCATAATACAGCCTGGCTGCGGCGGGGTTCGGACGCCGCGTTTTCTTCAGTTCATCCGCCACATGGTGAACACCGGATTCCTGCCGGCCGCGCACCGTCATTCGACGCACTGCAGCAGGCTGCCCGAAGCACCGTCCGACACGCCGCCAGAACCCGGAGAAACCCTCGGAGCGTTCGATCATCGCGCAGTCGTGCGCGATGATCGAACAAAAAGTGGCGATAATCCCTTGTGCGATAGGCCCTCGGGGCGCTACGCTGCGCTCCATCCTGTCGACATTCAGATAGTCGTCAGCCTACAAAGCTAGGAGACAACCATGACCGCAGTCCCGGCTCACGAGCCCAAGGGTAAGCATCAGTCGAAGAAGGCCGCCGCCAGCGGCTGGATCGGATCGGCGCTTGAATACTACGATTTCTTTATCTATGCGACCGCCTCGGCGCTGATCTTTCCGCAGATATTCTTTCCCAAGGGCAATGCGACGACCGCTATCGTCGCGTCGCTGGCGACGTACGGCGTGGGCTACGTGGCGCGGCCAATCGGCGCCTTCGTGCTCGGCCACCTCGGCGATACGCACGGCCGCAAGAAAGTACTGCTCGCATGCATGTTCCTGATGGGCTTCTCGACGATCGGCGTTGGCCTGTTGCCCACCTACGATCAGGTCGGGGTGCTGGCGCCTGTGTTTCTCGTGCTGCTGCGTCTGGTGCAGGGCTTCGCGGTGGCGGGTGAAATCTCCGGCGCAAGCTCGATGATTCTGGAGCACGCGCCGTTCGGCCGGCGCGGCTTCTATTCCAGCTTCACGCTGCAAGGCGTGCAGGCCGGGCAGATTCTGGCAGCCGCCGTGTTCCTGCCGCTTGCGCACTACATGCCCGCCGAGCAGTTCAATACCTGGGGCTGGCGCATTCCGTTCCTGATGAGCTTCGTGGTCATCATCGCGGGCTGGGTCATTCGCCGCAAGGTCGACGAGACGCCCGCGTTCAAGGAAGAAGGCAGCGCCGCACGTGCCCGCTCGCCGATCGTCGATGCCTTCAAGTACAACACGCCCAACATGTTGCGCGTGATCTGCATGGCGCTGATGAACGTGATTCCCGTCGTGGCGACCATCTTCGGCGCGGCGTATGCGGTGCAGCCGGCCTACGGCATCGGCTTCGCGAAGGACATGTACCTGTGGATCCCCGTCGTCGGCAATATCGTCGCCGTGCTGGTGATTCCGTACGTCGGCAATCTGTCGGACAAGATCGGCCGCCGCCCGCCCATCATCATCGGTTCGCTGCTGTCGGGCTTGCTGGCGTTCGCGTACCTTTACGCCATCAGCATCCACAGCGTGTCGCTCGCCTTCGTGATGTCGATCCTGATGTGGGGCGTGGTCTATCAGGGCTACAACGCCGTGTTCCCGAGCTTCTACCCCGAACTGTTCCCGACGGCCACCCGCGTCTCGGCGATGGCGATTGCGCAGAACATCGGCACCGCGATCACCGCCATGCTGCCCGCGCTGTTCACGGCTGTGGCGCCTCCGGGGTCCAGCAATATCTGGTTGACGGTCGGCGGCCTCGCGTTCGCGGTCACCATCATCGCCGCACTGGCTGCGTTCAGCGCCCGCGAGACATACCGTGTGCATATGGACGAACTCGGCAAGCCCGATGCGCATCCCGTCGATAAAACCGAGTACGACGCCGCGCGGGCTGCGTCATTCGCCCACTGAAGCACGCTGACACCCGCCGAGCAGAACCTGACGCCTGAGAGAGCACTTTGACCATGATTTCCGGAAAGACCACCCTCGTCGCGCACATCGGTTTTCCGACCGAGAGCTTCAAGTCGCCGATGATCTACAACCCATGGTTCGAGCAGAAAGGTATCGACGCCGTCGTCGTACCGATGGGCGTCAAGGCGGAGGATTACGAGCAGAGCTTCGCGTCGATCTTCCGCTTCACCAATCTGCGCGGGGCGTTGATCACGATGCCCCACAAGGTGACGACGGTCGGGCTGGTCGATGAGGTCACGCCCGCCGTGCGTATCGCGGGCGCCTGCAACGCGGTGCTCAAGCGTCCCGACGGCACGCTGCTCGGCGATCAGTTCGACGGCGCCGGCTTCGTGCGCGGCGTGCTGGGCAAGGGGCGGCAACTGAAGGGCGCACGGGTGCTGATCTCGGGCTCGGGCGGGGTCGGCTCGGCGATCGCAGCGTCGCTGGCGGCTGCGGGCGTCGCCGAACTCGCGTTGTACGATGCGCGCAACGAATCCGCCGAAGGGCTGGCGCAGCGGTTGCGCGAGCACTACCCGGCGTTGACGGTGCGCACCGGCTCGAAAGATCCCGACGGCTACGACGTCGTGGTGAACGCGACGCCGCTCGGCATGAATGAGGGCGATCCGCTGCCTTTCGATGTCGCGCGCATCTCGCCCACATGCTTCGTCGGCGAAGTCGTGATGAAGTCCGAATACACGCCGTTCCTGCGCGCCGCGCGTGAGAAGGGCTGCGAAGTGCAGGTCGGCACCGACATGCTGTTCGAGATGATTCCGGCCTATCTGGAGTTCTTCGGCTTCGGGACTGCGACGCCCGACGAGCTGCGCCGCGCGGCGACCATCGCCTACTAGGTCGCTGTTTCGATGTCCCGTCCGGATCGCGGCTCGCCGGGCGGGTGCCCGTGAGCGCGGAGTCGTCCCGCCGTCGCGCTCAATCGAGGACGGCCACGATGTTCACCGTCCCCTGCCTCGCCATCTTCGCATAGGGGCACAAACGCTCGGCGTTGCGCACCAGTTCTTCCGCCACCGCCCGGCCGACGCCCGGTATCCGCACCCTCACATCGATCACGAGCGCGTAGCCGCCATCCATCGGATCTCGACCAAAGGCGACCTGCACGTCGACGGCGATGTCTTTGAGTTCCATCTTTGCGCGCTTGCCGAGCAGATTGAGCGCGCCGTGAAAGCAGCCCGCAAAGCCCGCGGCGAACAGTTGCTCGGGATTGGTGCCATCGCCGGGACCGCCGAGTTCGGTAGGCAAGCGCAGCTGCACATTGAGGTTGCCGTCGGCCGAGCGCGCCACGCCGGACGCGCGGCCATGTCCCGTCTCGCCGCCGGATACGGTGACCGAGGTCGTATAGAGCGCCGCGAATTCCCGGCCACGATACCGGTCGAGCAGGGAAAGCGGGGGCGCTTCCAGTTTCGTTTTCATGATTCGTTCTCAGGCCAGGCGGCGAACCTCGATGTGATCGATGGCCGTTGCCCCAAAGCCTTCTCCCTTTCAGACGAAGCGACACTGAACCGGTCCTATGTTAAGTGACGGAAAAATGTCGCGGTAGCGTCGTTCAGGGACGCACGGTGTTTCCACAATCGCGTCAATCGGCGGCGCGCTTTTTGTTCAGTCGAAACGCACAAGCCGGCCGCGCCGAAAGCCGGCCTCCTTTCGCCCAGCGGCTAGCCAGATTTTCTCCACGAACACGGCAAAATGTGGGAACGGTCGATGGATCACCCGGATGCATCGCTGCATGCTTTTCGTTTGGCTTGCCCAACCCGGCCGACGTCCTGTCCACCTGTTTTTCGACGAGCTACGCGGGAATCATCGCGTTCATGGCGATCGCGACTGAAGGGTCGACGGCCATATGCGCAAGTTCCTGCCGACGGCCCGATCGACTTTCAACGACATTGACCTGGTGTTGCGCGCGGTGCTCGATCGGGGACACTACATCTGCTACCTCTGCCGACAGCATCTGCCCGCGCGCATCCGCGTGTTCGTCGTTTTCATGGCCGGGCATATCCGGGCGCTGAATCTGTCCGCTTTGCCTGGTTTCCCGGTGCGTGGCTGGCATCTGCATTCCAGCATCCCGTGGCCTTTAGAATAGGTTTCGTGGCACCGTTTCGACGGGCACGCGACTCCACAAGGAAAACAAGGAATGAACGAGCGGACACCGCACAAGCGCTTGCGGCCCCGAAAAACACCGAGCCAGCCGCGCTCGGAAGAGACGGTCGCATCGATCATCGAGGCCGCCGCGCAGATTCTCGAAGCGGACGGCTTCGACGGATTCAACACGAATGCGGTGGCCGCGCGCGCCGGCGTCAGCATCGGCTCGCTCTATCAGTACTTTCCGGGCAAGGACGCACTGACGGTCGCGCTGATCCGGCGTGAGACGACGCGCTTTCACGAGGACATCGCCGTCGCGCTCACGAAGCGCAGCGGCAAGGCCGGCCTGGAGCATCTGATCGGCGCCGCCTTGCGCCAGCAATTGCAGCGTCCGCGTCTTGCGCGGCTACTCGATATCGCAGAGGGGCGGCCTGCCTTGCGCGATGAACTGGCCAAGCCGGAACTCGAACAGATCGCCACCGAGGTCATCAAACGCGCGATCCCCCGGCACGCGCATCCCGAAGTCGCGGCGGGCGACCTGTTCGCCATTGTGAGGGGCATCGTCGATGCGGCTGGCGAACGCGGAGAGACCGATATCGAGAACCTCGAATATCGCGTGCGGGCTGCCGTATTCGGCTATCTGTCGAAGACGGGCACGCCGTGAACGCACGGCGAAACATGCACGAATGTGAGCAAGCGGCTTGCCGCGCGTGGCGGGCTATCGGCTGAAAGGCCTTCGCGCAGGCGGGTTTCGCGTGTCTCGGCGGGTGCGCGCAATGCGAGTTGTTGAAGGTGAGCCTCTGCTTTTATTCTGAGGTCCTTGGGCGGACATGGCATAGGGCCACCGCCATCTACGAGAGACCGACGATGAACGACATTACCCAAAGCATGAAGCTCAACCATCTGAGCTTCCCTTCCGCCGATACCGCCGCGACCGCGAAGTTCTTTGAACAGTACCTGGGCTTTACGATCGCGGGAACGTGGGAGAAATCGTACATTCTGAAGCGCCCCGGCTATGACGTCGTGATCGATCACGCCAGCGACGACGTCCCGGCATGGCCGAAGAACTTTCATGTCGGCTTCGAACTGCCGGGTTTCGATGAGGTTCAAGCGTTGTATGAGCGTTTCAAGGCGGATGGCGTGCAGATCGAAACCGGCATTTTCAATAATGGCCGTGGTTCGCGCTTCTTCTGCCGCGCGCCGGGCGGTGTGATGTTCGAATTGAACACACGCCGCGACGCCGCGCCCGAATATCACGGCACATTCGACAACTGAGAATAGCCTGATCACAACAGGATATGAACGATCTGTGTGATCAGGAATCCAAATGAATTGATCGACACCGGCGATGTTGTATTGACTGCGCCGACCACTGCGCCGCTCGCGCCTTTGTTGGATCGCCTGTTCGACAAGGCCATTTTGACGTCGCTTGCAACGAGCCGTTGTGGCCGCCATTGCGCCGAAGCGCTAATTGTTAAATCGAAATGGCAATTCAATAAGTTAATTTTTCCGATATGCACCAAGCATTTTATAATCCGGCAATTACGACCTGATACAC
>NZ_JAGUUD010000220.1:0-5298 GCF_020177535.1 Paraburkholderia sp. XV
GCAAAGAAAAGTAGGTGCCGCCCCGCACAGGGGCGACGCATGAAGCTAGATAACGTAACGCGGATGCCAGCACAAAGGCCAAGGCAAAGCGCAAAGCCCAACCCCCAACCGAAAGGCAAAAAACCCTACCTCACCCCGCATTCACCCAGTAATCAGGCCGCGCATAAACCTCTTTCAGATAATCAATGAAGTACCTCACTTTCGCGGGCACATACCGCTGCTGCGGATAAACCGCAAGAATGTCGTAATCAGGCAGCGCATATTCATCGAGCACGGTCTCGAGCTCGCCCCTCGCGAGTTGCTGATCGATCTCCCACGTCGAGCGCCAGCCAAGCCCGAGCCCTTCGGAAACCCACCGATGCAGCAGCTCGCCATCATTGCAATCCAGCGTCCCACCGACCCGCACCGTCGTCAGCTTGCCATTGCGCCGGAAATACCAGCCGCGGTTCTGCCCGCCTTGCAGATTGAACGCGAGGCAATTGTGCGCCGGCAAATCCTCGAGCGTCTTCGGCTTGCCATGCTGACGAAAATACTCAGGCGTCCCGCACACGACCCGCCGGTTCGTCGCCAGCTTGACGGCCACAAAGTTCGGATCGACCGCGCCACCAATACGGATCGACAGATCGTAGCCCTCACGCACCAGATCGACGACGCGGTCGGTCAGATTGAACGAAACCTGTAATTCAGGCTTGTCCTTCAGAAATTCAGGCGCGAGCGGCGCAACATGCTTACGCCCGAACGCGGCAGGCGCCGATACGATCAGATGCCCATTGACCGAGCGCCGCCCCGCCATCAGCTCGTTTTCCGCCTGGTCCCACTCGCTGAGCAACCCGCGGCAGCGCTCGAGAAACGCCGCACCCTCTTCGCTGACCACCAGCCGGCGCGTCGACCGGTACATCAGTTTGACGCCCAGGCGCTTTTCGAGCGCGTCGATCCGCCGCCCAAGAATCACGGGCGACACGCCTTCTTCCAGCGCCGCCGAAGCAAGACTGCCCGCGTCGGCAACGCGCACGAACGTCTCAATCTGTTTGAAGCGGTCCATCTTCGTCTCCACAAGCCCGTGGCGCGGGCGTCTCCCGTCTGCGCACGCGGTCACGCGCGCCCGTCCCATTCCATACTTTTTGTTTTGGAATAAGCGACCGTGAATGATCTTATCAAACCTTAGATGCAGTCTTAAAGTGTGCCTAACACCCATCCGCTTTACAGACTTCCAGGAGACATTCATGGCCAAGATGAGAGCCGTCGACGCAGCGGTGCTCGTGCTCGAAAAAGAAGGCATCGACACGGCTTTCGGCGTTCCCGGCGCCGCCATCAACCCGTTCTACTCGGCCATGCGCAAGGCAGGCAACATCAGTCACGTGCTGGCGCGCCACGTCGAAGGCGCATCGCACATGGCCGAAGGCTATACGCGTGCAGCGCCCGGCAATATCGGCGTGTGCATCGGCACGTCGGGCCCCGCTGGCACCGACATGATCACGGGCCTCTACTCCGCCTCCGCCGACTCCATTCCGATTCTCGCGATCACCGGCCAGGCGCCGCGCGCGCGTCTGTACAAGGAAGACTTCCAGGCCGTCGATATCGAATCGATCGCCAAGCCCGTCACGAAGTGGGCCGTCACGGTGCGCGAACCGGCTCTCGTGCCGCGCGTGTTCCAGCAGGCGTTCCACCTGATGCGCTCGGGCCGTCCCGGCCCCGTGCTGGTCGACCTGCCCATCGACGTGCAACTCGCCGAAATCGAGTTCGACATCGACACCTACGAGCCGCTGCCCATCTACAAGCCCGCTGCAACGCGCAAGCAGATCGAAGCCGCGCTCACGCTGCTCAACGACTCCGCGAAGCCGTTGATCGTCTCGGGCGGCGGGGTGCTGAACGCCGCCGCTGAAGACCTGCTCGTGCAGTTCGCTGAAACGGTCGGCGTGCCCGTGATCCCGACGTTGATGTCGTGGGGCGCGATTCCCGACGATCACCCGCTGATGGCAGGCATGGTCGGCCTGCAAACGTCGCATCGCTACGGCAACGCGACGATGCTCGCCTCCGACTTCGTGCTCGGCATCGGCAACCGTTGGGCGAACCGTCACACGGGCAGCGTCGAGGTCTATACGAAGGGCCGCAAGTTCGTGCACGTCGATATCGAACCGACGCAGATCGGCCGCGTGTTCGGCCCGGATCTCGGCATCGTGTCCGACGCGAAGATCGCGCTCGAACTGTTCGTCGAAGTCGCGAAGGAATGGAAGGCAGCGGGCAAGCTGAAAGACCGCAGCGCATGGGTCGAGGAATGCCAGACACGCAAGCGCACGCTGCAACGCAAGACGCACTTCGAGAACGTGCCGATCAAGCCGCAGCGCGTGTACGAAGAGATGAACAAGGTGTTCGGCCGCGATACGTGCTATGTGAGCACGATCGGTCTGTCGCAGATCGCCGCCGCGCAGTTCCTGCATGTGTTCAAGGCGCGCAACTGGATCAACTGCGGCCAGGCCGGCCCGCTCGGTTGGACGATTCCGGCAGCGCTGGGCGTGCGTGCCGCCGATCCGCAGCGCCCCATCGTCGCGCTGTCGGGCGACTACGACTTCCAGTTCATGATCGAAGAACTGGCCGTGGGCGCGCAGTTCAAGCTGCCGTACGTGCATGTGGTCGTGAACAACTCGTATCTGGGCCTGATCCGCCAGGCGCAGCGCGCGTTCGACATGGACTTCTGCGTGCAGCTCGCATTCGACAACATCAACGCGCCGGAACTCGAAGGCTATGGCGTCGATCACGTCGCGGTGGCGGAAGGCCTCGGGTGCAAGGCGATCCGCGTGTTCAAGCCGGAAGAGATCAAGCCCGCGCTCGAAAAAGCGCAGTCGATGCTCTCCGAGTACAACGTGCCCGTGATCGTCGAAGTGATTCTCGAGCGTGTGACGAACATTTCGATGGGCGCCGAGATCGACGCGATCAACGAGTTCGAAGAACTCGCGGTAAGCCGCGCCGATGCACCGAGCGCCGTCAGCCTGCTCGACTGATCGCGACTGAGTGTTTTACCCGCCTCATCCGGGCGGACGCGTTTCCAGCGAAACGCATCCGCCCGCGCCGTGCTGTTCAATTTGACCGACCAGAGAGAAAAAGCAACATGCCGAAATTTGCCGCGAATCTCACGATGCTGTTCAACGAAGTCCCGTTCCTCGACCGCTTCGCAGCGGCCGCCGACGCGGGCTTCGACGCTGTCGAGTTTCTTTTCCCGTATCCGTATCAGATCGCTGAATTGTCCGAGCGGCTCACGCAGAACAAGCTGAAGCTCGTGCTGCACAACCTGCCCGCCGGCAACTGGGAAGCGGGCGAACGCGGGATCGCTTCGCTGCCGGATCGCGTCGGCGAGTTTCAGGAAGGCGTGGGCCGCGCGATCGAATACGCGAAGGCGTTGAAGGTGCCGCAACTGAACTGCCTCGTCGGCATTCCGAAGGGTGTCGATGCCGACAAGGCGCGCGCGACGATCGTCGATAACCTGCGCTTTGCTGCCGCCGCGTTGAAGAACGAAGGCATCCGGCTGCTCGTCGAGCCGTGCAACTCGTACGACATTCCGGGCTTCGCATTGAACCGCTCGTCGGAAGGACTCGATGTGATTCAGGCCGTCGGCTCCGACAATCTGTTCCTGCAATACGACATCTATCACATGCAACGGATGGAAGGCGAACTCGCCGCGACGATCAAGAAGCACTTGGCGCAGATCGCTCACATCCAGCTCGCCGACAACCCGGGCCGCAACGAGCCGGGCACGGGCGAGATCAACTATCCGTTCCTGTTCGATCTGCTCGATTCGCTGGGTTATCAGGGCTACGTCGGCTGCGAGTACAAGCCGCGCACGACGACGGCGGAAGGCCTCGGCTGGCTGGAGAGCGTCGCGGGCGTGAAGCGCGCCCATGCCTCCGCCTGATATCGCCGCCTGACTGCAACGACACACACGAGCACATTTCGAACCTCATTTACTGGAGACACATTCAATGGCAAAGATCGGTTTCATCGGCCTCGGCATCATGGGCGCGCACATGGCGCGCAATCTCATCAAGGGCGGCCATACGCTGTTCGTCAATGGCGCGTACCCGGTGCCGGACGATCTCGCCAAAACGGCCACGTCGGTTGCTGATTCGACGGCTGTTGCGCAGGCGGCCGATATCGTCGTGATCATGGTCCCCGACACGCCCGACGTGGCCAACGTGCTGTTCGCCGATGACGGCGTGGCGAAGGGCCTGACGAAGGGCAAGCTCGTGATCGACATGAGCTCGATCTCGCCGCTCGACACGCAGGCGTTTGCGAAGAAGATCAATGAACTGGGTTGCGACTATCTCGACGCGCCGGTCTCGGGCGGCGAAATCGGCGCACGTGATGCGACGCTGACGATCATGGTCGGCGGGCCGCAAAAGTCGTTCGATCTGGCCAAGCCGCTGTTCGACCTGATGGGCAAGAACATCTCGCTGATCGGCGACAACGGCGCGGGACAGACCTGCAAGGTGGCGAACCAGATCATCGTTGCGCTGAACATCGAAGCCGTCGCGGAAGCGCTGTTGTTCGCGGCCCGTTCGGGCGCCGATCCGGAGCGCGTGCGCAAGGCGTTGATGGGCGGCTTCGCGTCGTCGCGCATTCTTGAAGTGCATGGCGAGCGCATGACGAAGCGCACGTTCAACCCTGGCTTCCGGATCGAGCTGCACCAGAAGGACCTGAACCTCGCGCTCGATGGCGCGCGCAAGCTTGGCATTGCGTTGCCGCATACGGCGAGTGCCCAGCAACTGTTCAGCGTGTGCGCGGCGAACGGCGGCAAGGCATGGGATCACTCGGCGATGGTTCGCGCGCTCGAAATCATGGCGAATTTTGAGGTCGCGCAGGCACCTGCTGCTGATCAGAAAGCGGCTTGAGCGAGCCTGTGACGCTTTTCTGATGCAACGACGGCTGCCGTGTACCTGATCGCGGCGGCATACAAGTGGGGCGCCTGGTCCGGCGCGCGGCACGCATCGGATCGGGCAAATCATGTCGCTCTGGGCTGAGAGCGGCAAGTGGGGTCCGCAGCGGCACCCGGCGATGACGGGGAAGCCTTGGTCGGTCAGACGTCATCGTCGGGTGTCCTGCTGTGGTTTGGTTTTTGGTTTTTTTTTGTCTGCGACGCTGTGGGGCCTATGCGGTGGGTGCTGTGTGGGCGCCTTTGCGGCGCGGGCGGTTTTGGGTTTGGTTTGGTTTGGTTTGGTTTGGTTTTCGCTGGCATCCGCGCTACGTTAGCTTGCTTCAGGCGTTGCCCCTGTGCGGGGCGGCACCTACTTTTCTTTGCCGCCGCAA